>NZ_JBSRLA010000048.1:0-30074 GCF_055149105.1 Desulfosalsimonas sp.
ATTGGAAATCCCGGAGGGTTTCAGGTTTTTAAAATATAAATTGGTGTTATCCTTTAAAATTAATTGCTTTTAAAAATCTGAAACGCTCAATTTAGGTAAATGTGATAAGTCGGATCATGCCAACCCCCTCTTGGTGAAAGTTGTCGGCCTGCAGATTTTAATGCCCGTCAGGCTGCAGAAAAGACAGTTTCCTATCAAAGCCTATGGATAATCGGCGATGAGCCAAAAAGCATCCTGAATATATCATAATCCCGGTTGGCTTGAGAGCAAGCCGTGGTCGAATTTGCACTTAAAAATCCAGCGCCAGGAATTGCTTGACATATGTACAGCCATAAGAGATACTGTAATGTTTTGTTCACATCAATTATGAGCATTATCTTAAAAAGGAAAGGACAGACTCATGCGCGTTACAGATCTTTATGCAGGCAAAGCACCGGTTGTTTCCATGGAATTTTTCCCGCCCAGGGATGAAGCGGCTGCTGAAAAATTCGACAATATCGTGGATACCCTGGCAGACCGGAATCCCGATTACATGAGCGTTACCTTCGGGGCCGGCGGCTCTAACCGCGACGGTTCCTACCAGACGGTGAAAAAGCTCATCAAGGACAAACAGCTGCCCACTGTGGCCTATATTGCCGGATACGGGCTGGGCCCGGATGAAATCACGGAGGTGCTGGACAACTACAAGGGCCTTGGGGTGGAAACCATTTTTGTGATCCGCGGGGATAAGCCAAAGGATGAAAACTTCACACCCCATCCGGAAAGCTTTGCCCATGCCTCGGATCTGATCGGCTTTATCAAAAGGCGTTATGATTTCATCCTGGGATGTGCCGGATATCCCGAAGGCCACCTGGAATGCGAAAGCCTGGACAAGGATATTGAATACCTCAGGCTCAAACAGGACCAGGGCGCTGAGTATGTCGTGGCCCAGTATTGCTACGACAACCAGTTTTTTTTCGATTACGTGGACAAATGCCGGGCCGCCGGGGTCACCATCCCCATTATTCCCGGCATCATGCCGGTCTACACCGTCAAGCTCACCAATATCCTGTGCAGGGTATGCGGGGCAACCATCACCGATGCGCTGCAGAAAAAACTCGATGAAGTGACAGACAAGGACAAGGAGACCGTGCTGCAGGCAGGAATTGATTTTGCCGTAGACCAGTGCCGGGATCTGTTAAAACACAACCCGGCCGGGCTGCATTTCTACACCATGAACCGCAGCAAATCCACCAGCGCCATTATCGACAGGCTGCGCGGAGAAAATCTGCTTTAGCAGCCAACCCGCGCCATCAGGCCCCTGCCTGGCGAATGTGCATTTGTCCCGGCCTATTTCAGCCCGTGGTCCCAGTTCCACTTGCCGGGCCGCTTTTTTAAATGCACCCCGGCCGGCAGGGGCTCGTGCATGTGCACGAAAACCCGGTAGCCCAGATTTTCGAGGGTCTGGCCGTGACCGGTCAAATCCACGGCCCAGTCCGGAAACACCCAGTAATTGTCATCCATGCGCGCCACCCAGGCATGCTCGCCCCTGGGGCTTTTAAAAAGGCTTTGTTCGGTCATGGATTCTGCCTTGACCCGGGAGATGCACAAAGGCCAGTTGCCGTAAATCACAATACCCAGGGGCAGCGGTGCCCTGGCCGGCAGGTGGGTATAGTCGGTTTTCCCCAGCTCCGGACTGACAATCACCCCGGAAAAGCCCATGGACGCAAGGGTTTCCATGGCAAGCGCGTTGGCAATGTTGCAAAACGGCCCGGCCCAGATGCGCAGGCCCTTTTTGGGGGGAAACAGGGCCATCTGCCAGGGCGAATTGAGCACGAACTGCTTAAATCCCTTGTTCACGGCCGCAGTCACCGCTGCCCGGAGCCCGGCTTCGGCATCCGGCCAGATCACCGGCGGCAGCCACCACCAGATCCTGTTGGTAAGAGGCAGCTTGCCCGGCTTCATCTCCGGGCTCAGCCAGATGCCGGTATTGGCGCTTGCGGGCATTTCTTCGGGCAGGTCCCGCTGCAGCCGCATTTCCACAACAGGATGGCGGTGCAGGGTTTTAGCCGGCAGTCGGACTTTGAACCTGGACATGGAAACGCTTTTTTCCGGCAGGGTTTCAAGCCTGTCGGCAAAGGGCTTGATTTCGGCTGTCAGTTCGGGTTCGCGCCGGTCAATGAGAAACACGGGCGTGTCATTGGCGGGCCGTTCCTTTTCAGTGAGATTTAAGTAAAACCGGCCCTTTTTGGGCACGTGTCTGGCAATGCGTAGGATGCGGTGCCAGGACTGGTCCTCGTATCCGATGCGCAAAAGATCGCCGGGCAGCAGGGCGTCTCTGGGATCCATGTAGGGTTTGGTTTTCGGGCCCTGGACCTTGCCGATGAGATTGCCCGAGCCGGTCTGGGTATCAGTGTCAACCGGATTCCAGGGCCGCTGGGGCAGAAACCGGTAATGGGTGGGTTTTCTTCCCAGGGCCTGGTCCAGAAACGACAGGGCGGTTTTGCGGGCAGCGCTGTCGCCGGGATGATCGCGAAGCATTTTGTAGGCGGCGGTGGTGTAATACACGTAATGAGGCCCCTTTTTGCGCCCCTCAATTTTCAGGCCGGATACCGCGGGCACTTCCAGCAGCAGCTTGGTGAGCACATCGAGCCACAGGTCCTGGCATGAGAAAAACCGGCTGCGGTTTTTGCCCTGGCTGTAAATCCGCCTGCAGGGCTGCACGCAACTGCCCCGCAGCCCGCTTTTGCCGCCCAGAAAGCTGCTCCAGTAGCACCGGCCTGAAACCCCGTAACAAAGGGCGCCGTGGACAAATACCTCAAGGGAAAGTTCATCAGGGCAGTTTTCTGCAGCAGCCTTGATCTCGTCGATGGAAAACTCCCTGGGCAGCACCACACGGCTGACCGAGGGCAAGGCCCGCACTACATCCAGAGCCGCGGGAAAGGTCACATTGGCCAGGGTGGACAGATGAAGCTCGCCCTTAAATCCGGTCTGCCCGGCAATGGCCACCATTGCCGGATCCTGGATGATCAGCGCATCGGGTCTGACATGCCGGGAAAGGTGATCGACAAGCTTTCCCGCATCTGCCAGTTCGTCTGGCTTGATCAGGGCATTGAGAGCCACATAGACCCTTTTGTCGTGCTCATGGGCCAGCCGGGTGAGCCTTCCCAGCTGCTCAATGGTGAAGTTTTCTGCGGCCATACGCGCGTTAAAATCCTTGAGCCCGCAGTAAACCGCATCCGCACCCGCGGCCAGGGCCGCCAGAAATGACTCCGGATTGCCCGCCGGGGAAAGAATTTCAGGTTTTTTGGATGTTTTTCTTGTATCAGAAGCCGGTTTTTCAGATGTCATAGGAAAATTTCGATTCAATTGGGATGAACATGTCTTGGCCCAAACTGCAAATGACTGCAGCCCGGGCCTTCAGACTGGACTTGTTTGCAAACTCGTTTAATGATATTAAAAAATGCATGGAAGCGCAATTTATAATTAAAAAATGAATTCATAGCCATAAAAGGACAACCATATGAAAATTGCGGTAAGCGGAAAAGGCGGAGTGGGTAAAACCACGTTTTCAGCCCTGTTGATCCGGGCCCTGAGCGAGCAGAACAAGCGGGTCCTGGCCATTGACGCGGACCCGGATGCCAACCTGGCGGCAGCCGTGGGCATTGAAGGCGCAGAGGAGATCGTGCCCATTTCGGAGATGAAGGACCTGGTCTATGAGCGCACCGAGGCCAAGCCCGGCAGCATCGGCGGGTTTTTCAAAATGAATCCCAAGGTGGACGATCTTCCGGACGCGCTTTCGGCAAAGCTGGACAACATCAAGCTCATGCGCCTGGGCGGCGTGAAAAAAGGCGGCGCCGGATGCATCTGCCCGGAAAGCACCCTGCTCAAAGCCCTGATCACCCATATTGTGCTGGCCCGGGATGAAGTCGTCATCATGGACATGGAAGCGGGAATCGAGCATTTGGGCCGGGCTACGGCCCGGGCCGTTGACCGGCTGATCGTGGTGGTGGAGCCGGGCCGCAGAAGCATTGACACGGCCATGCACATCAAGCAGCTGGCCGGAGAGATCGGCCTGGACAAGATTTCGCTTGTGGGCAACAAGATCAGGGGGGAAAAAGACCGGCAGTTTCTGGAGCAGCACCTGCCGGATTTCGACTTTCTGGGATTTCTGCCCTTTGACGACGCGCTGATCGAAGCGGACCTAAGCGGCATGTCCCCGTATGAAGCAGACTCTGCAGCCAAGTCCGAAATCATCAAAATGATTGAAAAGCTCTGATGGCAGAAAAGCGCCCTTATCCGAAAAAACGGCGCGGACCGGCCAAGGCAAAGCGCCAGCCGTTGAAGGCCGGCTCTGACGCCAAACTCAAAAAGGTGTTTGCCGAAATCGGCAGGCCGGAAAAGCGGCCGTTTAAACCTGACCCGTTCCAGATCCAGGCGCTGGAAGCCATGGACAAGGGCGATTGTCTGGTGACCGCACCCACGGGTTCCGGCAAAACATGGATTGCCGTGGAAGCCATCCGCAAGATCTTTGATGCCGGCGGACGGGCTTGGTATGCATCGCCATTAAAGGCCCTGACCAATTCCAAGTACTGCGAATTTGCCGAAATTTTCGGCGCTGACAACCTGGGCATTCTCACGGGCGACCGCAAGGAAAACACCGATGCCCCGATTATCGTGGGCACCACGGAAATTTTGCGAAATCAGCTCTATGATGCCATGCACCATGGCGAGGACCTGGGCACGGACCTTGTGGTTCTGGATGAGGCCCATTTTCTGGGCGACGAAAACCGGGGAGTGGTCTGGGAAGAAACCATGATCTACCTGCCGGCACGAATTCCGCTACTGATGCTGTCGGCCACTGTGGGAAACGCCGGCCAGATCTCGGCCTGGCTGGAATCCATCCGGGGCCGCAAGTGTCTTGTGGTGGAGGAAAAAAAGCGGCCCGTACCCTTGTATCCGCTTTTTCTCCATCCTTCCGGCACCCTGTTTCCCCTGCTGGACAAAAAAGACAAAAAAGGCGGCGGGGCCAGGCTGTATAAAAAGGTGCTCCAGTTTTTAAAAAACACCAACAATGCCAGACGGGGCGGTTTTGGCGCAAGCCTGCCAAAAATGGGCGATGTGCTGGCCGTGTTTCGCAAATACAACCTCCTGCCGGCCATTTTTTTCCTGAAATCCCGGGCGGATTGCGACAATGCCCTGCTTTTGTGCGCTGATTACAAGGTGATCGAAGACCCGGAACGCAAAGCCGGCAGAAGACAGCGGGTGGCCGAACTCATTGAAAAAGCCCCCCACCTGGCCGATCACAAGCAGATACCCGATCTGGTGCACAAGGCGGTGGCCGCCCATCACAGCGGCCAGCTGCCGGCATGGAAACTGGTGATCGAAACTTTGATGACAGAAGGCTATCTGGATGCGGTGTTTGCCACCTCCACTGTGGCCGCGGGGGTGAATTTTCCCGCCCGCACCATTGCCTTTCTCAACTCGGACCGATTCAACGGCCGGGAGTTTATTTCCCTTAATCCCACGGAATTTCACCAGATGACCGGCCGGGCCGGCCGCCGGGGCATGGACAACATCGGCTTTGCCGTGGTCATTCCGGGCCGGTTCATGGACACGCGCTACGTGGGCCGGCTTGTTTACGCCCAGCCCACGGATGTGGACAGCCAGATCCAGATCAATTTCTCCATGACCTTAAACCTGCTTCTCTCCCATACCCCCAAACAGGTGCGGGAACTGCTGGACAAGTCCTTTGCCAATTTCCAGTTTCAAAGCCGGCGCAAAAAAAAGAAAAAGCAGACCGGCAGCATCCGGGACATGGATCATTTGTGGGCGGAATTTATCCGGCATCTTGATTTTTTAAAGCAGAAAGATTATGTGGCAGAAGACAACCGGCTCACCGAAGACGGCATCTGGGCCTCCCAGCTGCGCATCGACCATCCCCTGATGGTGGCCGAGGGCTTTCGCCAAAACCTGTTTCCCCAATCCGACCCGGCGCTTCTGGCAGCCATCATGGCCGCGTTTGTCAATGAGCGGGAAACCGACGAAGACAGCATTCACCCAAAGGATGTACCCGAAGCCCTGGAAGAGGCCTACCTGGGCATCCGGGAGGGCCTGCGGCCCTTTGCAAAGGAAATGATCGCAAAAGGCTTTACAGCGCCGTTTTTATTCATGCGCCCGGCCATGACCGTTTATCACTGGACTGCGGGCCGGGACTGGGAATCGGTGCTGGCTTTGTGGGACAGTGCCGAAGGCGATCTGGCCATGCTGATCATGCGCACCGCAGACAACCTGCGCCATATCCGCAATTTAAAAAATGTGTTTCCGGAAGCCGCTCAGAGCGCGAAAACCGCCATGGAGCAAATCCTGCGGGACCCCATTGTCCCGGCACTCGAAGCCGAATAAGAATCAATGTCTGTTTTCAACTGGATCATTGTCGGTTTAAACATCCCCCTTTCTTTGCTGTCTGCCGGTCATGCCCTGTTTTTCAAGCGCACCCCCCAGTCAGCCCTGGTCTGGGTGGCGGTCTGCCTGACATTTCCTTTTGCGGGCCCCCTGGTTTATTTTCTTTTCGGCATCAACCGGGTCCGGAACCGGGCCAGGAGACTGGAAATCAAGCGCCCGTTGCACCGGGTGGAACCCGGGGGCGGCGATTCCCTAGAAACCGCAAAGTATCTGCCCGCGGACCTGGAGGTTTCCAGGGCGGTATCCGATATCGCCCGGATCTCCGACAATGTTGCCCGTGCGCCCCTTGTAGGCGGCAACCGCATTGATCTGCTCCACAACGGTGAGCAATCCTATCCAGCCATGATCCAGGCCATGGAAAACGCCGAGCACCGGATTTTTCTGTGCACTTATATTTTTGACACGGATTCGGCCGGCAGGCAGATCATCAGGGCCCTGGCCGCGGCCGCGGCCAGGGGCGTGGAGGTGCGGGTGATCGTGGACGGATTCGGAGAGCTTTATTCCCGGCCCCGGGCCAGCGCCCTTCTGGAAAAAGCCGGCATCCCCTGCACCCGGTTTCTGCCCCCGCGCCTTGTTCCCCTGCCCATGCTGCATATTAACTTAAGCACCCACAGAAAAACCCTGGTGGTTGACGGGGACGTGGGATTTACAGGCGGCATGAACATCGGTAACAGGCACATGGCAGAAGTCAAAGACAACAGCAAACGGGTTGTCGATACCCACTTCCGCCTAACCGGCCCCATCGTTCGCCAGCTGGAACAAAGCTTTATCGAGGACTGGTCGTTTTGCACGGGCCAGGCCCTGGAGCCCACTGCAACGCCTACGGTCTCAAGGGGAAAGGCCGTGTGCCGCGCCATTGCCGACGGGCCCAGCGAACCGGTGGACAAGCTTTCCGCCATCCTGGTGGGTGCGGTGGCCACGGCCAGAAAGCACGTTATGATTATGACCCCCTATTTCCTGCCGTCCGTGGAGATGATCTCTGCCATCCAGACCACTGTGCTGCGCGGCACCCGGGTGGACATTGTGCTGCCCTCGGTCAACAACCTGCCCTTTATCCAGTGGGCGACCAACAACATGCTCTATGAGCTTTTGTTCTGGGGCGCCAATATCTATTTTCAGCCCCCGCCGTTTGTGCATTCAAAGCTTTTTGTGGCAGACGGCCATTACGCCCAGATCGGCTCGGCCAACATGGATCCGCGCAGCCTGAAGTTGAATTTTGAACTCAACGTGGAAATTTTTGACGCAAACGTGGTGGAAGACATTGCCGGCTATGTGGAAGAAAAAATCGAGCGCTCCCGACAGATTTATCTGGCGGATATCAACAACCGCTCCTTTGCCGCCAAAACCCGCGATGCCCTGATGTGGCTGTTTTCCCCTTACATGTAAGCGGATTTGCCATGCCTGCGCATCCGATCGCGCACCTTTCTGGAACGGCTGTGGATCAGGGCATATCCGTAGCGGATGTTTTTGCCGAACAATTCGGATGAATTGCGGAAGTTGCTGCGCAGCTTCATGCCATTGGAGGTGACCTTGCGCAGGATATTGATTTCCTTGCCCACCACCCGGGTGGACCGGTCGAGCACTGCGTCGAGAAACGCAGCCCGGTCCTTTGTGCACGCCGCACAGGTCACTGCCCGGCCGAACTGAAACAGGTTGTGGCCGTCGCTGCCCCCGGTCAGCCCGGCATCCAGGTTAAATCCCAGCAATGTGCTGTCCATGTTCCACTTGTGCAGGTTGCCGGCATTAATGGCCTCGATGCCGTCTGCGGAAGCCAGCAGGTACTGCTGGCGAATGCCGGAAAACATGGGGTTGCAGACCCCCACGTAAGCCGCCGAAAACGGATGGGGAAACACAATCACGCACTTGTACTGGCGGGCGCATGCAATCAGGGATTCCATGGACAGGGCGCACGATGACATGACCTCTTTTCCCAGAAAGGGCCGCAGATCCTTTTCGTAAAACCGCACCAGGTCATGGATCTCATAAAAATAAACCAGCAGATGGGCCCCTTCCCGGGAGGTGACCTCGATGCCCGGGATGCTGAAGATATCCCTGTGGCGGGCCATTTCCAAAGCACCGCCAATGGCGTTGTGGTCTGTGACGGCAATGCCGATGCCCATCTTTCGGACCCGGCCGGCAATGGCTTCAATATCATTGAAACCGTCTGAATACCGACTGTGAAAATGCATGTCCACCACCGTGGCACTATCCCTGAGACGATCAAGATCCGGCCGGGCAAAATGAACACGATTTGGATTTAACGGTTGTGCGGCATCACAGGCGGATGCACTATTTGCAGAACCCAATGGATAACAGCTCCTTTATCAGATTAACTTATTTACTATAATACAGGCTTTGATAAAACACAATGCCGGATTCAAAACAGTTTTCACCCATACAAACAAGGCGTTTTTATCTTGCGTGATCCCTGCGTTGTACCAATGCCGGGTTTGTGCTAAATTGGCTGCCAGACCGGAACCCTTAAATCTTGATAAATCGCTTCTAACTTCGTTTAAGGTTCAAGGTTCAAGGTTCAAGGTTCAAAGTTCAAGGTTCAAAGTTCAAGGTTCAAAGTTCAAGGTTCAAGGTTCAAGGTTCAAGGTTCAAGGTTTAAAAAAATAACCCGCTGTTTTACTTAACACTTAACACTTAAAACTTAAAACTAGATTGGGAACCATGGCCGCTTTATGGCAAATCCATGACCTCCTGGACCTGGAATATCTGCTCAGGCTGCGCGCTGATGCGGACAACGGCCGGGATGCAGCCATGGATCGCAGAATTTACCTGGAATATGTCAGCGGCCATCCGCAAACCGCAGACCGCAGATCCGTGCTCAAACACTGGCTCCAGACCCGGAGACAAAGCCGGAGCGCTGATGACAACCAGGAAATACTGCCGGGCCGGGTCTATGCCCAGGCCATGCGCATGGCCGGATGGATCATTTTTTTTGCCGCGTTTTTTGCCGGTGCTGCACTGGCCGGATCTCTTCTTTCCTACGGCGGCACCACCCCGGTCAACGTGTTTACATGCCTGTGGGTGCTGCTTTTCCCCCAGATCCTGCTGTTGGCATTGCTGGCGGCCGCATCCGTGCTATCCCGCATCCGCCCGTCTTTTGGCAAAAACGGCCTGTATTTTCTCATCAGCGCTTTGCTCCGGCGTCTGGCGCTGCGGCTCATGGGCTGGATCGCCCCGCACCTGTCTGTGCAGCGGCAAAACCGGTTCCAGGAGGTTGTCGGCATGGTGGGACGAAGCCGGACCGTGTACGGAAACATTTTCTTCTGGCCGGTGTTCAACACGGCCCAACTCGCAGGCATCTCCTTTAATCTCGGGGTTCTGGCCGCCATGCTCATGCGCATCACATTGACGGACGTGGCATTTGGATGGCAGTCCACCCTCCGGCCCGATCCTCAGACGGTTTATGCCATTGTGGAATTTCTGGCCGCTCCCTGGGCATGGTTTCTGGAGCCGCCTGCTGCGCACCCCACCGCGGCCCAGATTGCCGGCAGCAAAATAGTTTTAAAAGAAGGCATCTATGGCCTGGCCTCTGGTGACATGGCCTCCTGGTGGCCGTTTTTGTGTTTCAGCGTTTTATTTTACGGCCTGGTCCCAAGGGTTGTGCTGCTGGGCCTCGGATGGTGGCAGCAGCGCAGGCACCTGGCCCGGCTCCATTTCACCCACGGGCCCTGCGACCGGCTCTGGCTTCAGATGACCGCCCCGAACGTGGAAACCCGCAGTCCGCAGACAGACGCACAAAAGCCTGGCGGCCGGACTAAAACCGGTAGCGGCCCGGAAACACCGCAGCAGACCCATAACTCCCCGCCAGACTCGGGGCGCTCTGTTGTGCTCATGGTGCCTGAAGAAGCTGGAATGGACATCTCCGCCATTGCCGAAAAAATCCGCAGCCAGACAGGTCTCAAAACCGCCGCAGGCATATCGGCCACCGGTGATCCGGACCAGGATGTTCAACAGCTGGCACGGTCCCTGGAAAACGCGGGAATGAACCAGGTACGCGTGGCCGTGGTCATCGAGGCCTGGCAGCCGCCCATCCGGGAAAACCTGGCCTGGATACGCCGCATCCGCAGTGCCGCCGGCCCTACAGCATCCGTGATTCTTTTTTTGATCGGCAAGCCGGACAAAACAGGCGCCCTGCCCGGCGTGCCGGCCAAAACCGAACAGGCCACCTGGCAGCAGGCGGTCAACGGCATGGCTGATCCGTATGTCCGTGTGGAAATCCTGGGAGGATAAATTGACCAAACGCTCAGACATCCCGGTTTTTGCCGTACTGGGCCACCCCAACGAGGGCAAGTCCTCGGTAGTGGCCACCCTTGCGGAAAACGACGCCGTGCCCGTGAGCCCGACTCCGGGTGAAACCCGCCAATGCCGGGATTATCCGGTTTTCATCGATGATGCGGAAGTCATCCGGTTTGTCGACACCCCGGGATTTCAAAATCCCAGGGCCGCGCACAAATGGATCTCCCAGCACGCGGATCCGGAAAAACCCTGGCTTGACGACTTTATCCGGGCCCATGAAACCAATGCGGAATTTGCCCACGAGTGCCGGCTGCTCACCCCGCTGGCCGCGGGCGCAGGGGTGATCTTCGTGGTTGACGGCACCCGGCCGGTGCGCACGGCCGACCGGCTGGAAATGGATATCCTGCGATTGACCGGCGCACCCCGCATGACCGTAATCAACACCAAGGACCGGGAGCACGGCGACTACATCGAGGAGTGGAAAACCGCTGCACGCATGCACTTTAACATCATCCGCATTTTTGACGCCCAGCGGGCGAGCTTTGCCGAGCGCATGGATTTGCTCAAAAGCCTCAGAGCCATTGATCCGGACTGGGATGAGACTCTGCATCGGGTCACTGAAGCCTTTGAAACCGACTGGCATGCGCGCCTGGAGCAAACTGCGGCCATTATCACGGAACTGCTGGCTTCGGTGCTCCAGTACCGTGCAAAAAAAACCGTGCATGATGCTTCTGCCACAGAAGCGGCTGAAAAACAGCTGGTTGTCCAATACCGGCAGCAGGTGGCGGATATGGAAAAAAAAGCCCATCACCGGATCAAAAAAAGATTCAAGCACAATATTTTCTCCTATGACCTGCCCCCCCAGTCCCTGGCCGGCACAGACCTGTTTTCTGAAAAAACATTAAAGGCCCTGGGCCTGACCCGCAATCAGATGGCCTGGGCGGGAGCCGGCATCGGTGCGGGCCTCGGTGCCAAGGCGGATCTGGCCCTGGCCGGACTGACCTTTGGGGTGTTTACCGCCCTGGGCGGAGCCCTGGGGGCGGGATCAGCGGCATGGGGAACCCGGAAAATCTCCCGGGCCAAAATCAAGGGCCAGGCATTGGGCGGCATACGGATCCAGGCCGGTCCGGTGAAAAACGATCAACTGCTTTACGTGATAATAGACCGGAGCCTAATTTATTTCTGGCATGTCATCAACTGGGCCCACAGCCGGCGCGACCGGCCGGAGACGGGAAATGATGCGGATGCCGGGGTAACAAAATTTTTGAGCGCCAAATGGAGCCGGGAGCAAAAAAAAATCTCCCAACGGTTTTTCAAGGAAATCCGGCAAAAGGGCACAGCCGCGGGACAACAGGCGGTGCGGGAATTTTCAAGCATGATCCGGGAACTGTTAAAAGAGATTTCACGCGCATGACAACCCCCCGGGATGAAGAAAACAACATCAGGCAACGCATCATGGACATGGTGGGCCGGGCCGGCAGCAAATACACCCCCATGGACCTTGAACGGGAAGTCTGCGCCCGGCAAAAGGTTTCCAGAAAAGCGGCGCGCCTGGCTGTAAAAGCCTTGATGGCCGAAAACCGGCTGACCTATACCCAGTTTCTGGGCCACACGTTTGTGGAAATTTCCTATAAGCGCCCTGTTGAAACCGGCGGCGGCGTGATTCTGGCGCCGCCGGACGCAGTGATCACTCCCCGGCCGGAACAGATTGTGGTGCGCATCGAGGCCGGGGCGGCATTCGGCGCCGGCGATCACCCCACCACCCGTATGGCCTTAAGACTTGCGGCCTGGACGTTTCATGATCATATTTTACCCAAACCGGCCCAAAACTGCCGGGTACTGGATATCGGCACCGGTTCCGGGGTGCTGGCAGCCGCGGCCTGCCTCATGGGCGCGGCACGGGCCGCAGGCACCGATATTGACCCCTGCGCCCGGGCCGAGGCCGCCGGAAACGCTGCCTTAAACGGCCTTACCGACCGGATGGAGATTTTTGACAGCATCACAGCGCTTGAAAAAAACAGCCCGGGACTGCCGCCCTTTGATCTGGTTTTGGCCAACCTCCGCTACCCCACCCTTGTCCGGATGCACAAGGCAGTCACGGAAATTTCCGCGCCCGGGGCGGTGATGATTTTTTCGGGATTCCGGCCCAGCGAGCAGCCGGAGCTTTTAAAAACATATGATTCTTCGTGCTTTGACCTGCTGCGCACCCTGGAGGAAAACGGCTGGTGCGCTGCTGCAATCCAAAAAAGGCCCTGAAGGATGGAAAAATATTACAAGGAGCGTTTCGAGGCCCAGCGCCGGCTTGCGCAAAAAGTCGCGCCGTTTATGGAGGCAAACGAAATCCTTGAAAAAATGCGCTCTGAATTGCGGGAGATCATCTCCGGGTCCATGGAGGCCTGCATTCTCCTGCTGGATCCCGAGGCCGGCAAATACACCCGCCCCCTGGAGTGCGCCCTGTATGACAAGCCGGTCAACTGCCTGAAATGCAAACGCCACCGGCCGGCCATCCAGCAGGCCATTGCCCGGAAAAAAGCCGTGGTGGTAACCGGCAGCCAGCCCGTGCTCCGCCATGACGGCACCTCGGTGCCCATCGGCCCGGAAGCCGCAGTGCCGGTGTTTGCGGAAAACCAGCTGCTGGCGGTTGTCAGCGTGGTGGCCATGCCCGAAACCCGTTTTTCAAGCAGGGAATTTTTCCTTCTCCAGGATTTTGCCGAAACCGTGGGTCATTTGCTTATCAGCGCAAAAAAGCACTGGGCCATGACCCAGGAAAAAATCCGCATCAACCAGATGCTCGCTCACATGTCGCCGTTTGTGCCCCAGTCGGTTCGCAAAATCGTTGAAGATGACCCGCAAATGCTGGAGCGGGAAAAGGAAAAACAGGATGTGAGCATCCTGTTTCTGGACCTGGAAGGATACACCAAACTCTCCATTGACCGGCCCGAAGACGAGGTCAACGCACTGGTGGAAAAGATATTTTCCAGCTTCGTGGATCCCATCCACCGATCCCACGGCGAAATCAATGAGACCGCAGGCGACGGGCTTATGATTATTTTCAAGGATGACGATCCCCGGGTCAATGCCGTAAACGCGATCAAGGCGGCCATTGACATCCGGGAGCGCAACCACGAGGTCAACCGGGAACTAAACCTCGCCAGCGGGCCGATCAACGTCAACATGGGCATTAACACCGGCGAGGCCCTGGTGGGCATGACCCGCATGAAAGGGGCTCTGGACACGCGCATGACTTATACGGCCTCGGGCACGGTCACCAACCTGGCCGCCCGCCTGGCCGAATACGCCCAGGGCGGCGACATCCTGTTTGGCGGGCGCACCCGGAGCATGATCGAAAACCTCTGGCCTGTCTACGACCGGGGTAAAGTCGAACTCAAAGGCATTGAAGCCCCGGTGCAAATCTATTCCCTTTTCAGAGACGACAGAGCCTATCATGCTTGACAATTGCCGCACCAGGGGCATATTTTCAAAAAACAGCCGCAAATCCCCAAAAGGACCAAAAGAATTGATGAAACCTCATGAAAAAAACTGTTTGCGCATTATTTTGATGCTTGTTCTTCCTGCTGCCGCATTGCTGCTGGCAGCCGGCCCTGCAGGTGCAGCCGGTCTCAAAGCGTTTGTCAGCATTCAGCCCCAGAAATATTTTGTGGAGCGCATCAGCGGCCGGACCGCGGAGGTCAACGTGATGGTGGCCCCGGGATCTCACCCGGCCGTGTATGAGCCCTCACCCCGGCAGATGGCCGCGCTTTCCAAAGCAGATCTGTATTTTGCCGCAGGCGTGCCCTTTGAAGACACGTGGCTGGAAAAAATCCGGGCTGCAAATCCGGATCTGAAAATTGTACACACAGACGCCTGGATTCAAAAGCAGCCCATTGACAGAAACGGCAGCACAGAAGCGGATCACGGCCATGACCATGGCAATTTGGATCCGCATATATGGCTTTCCCCGCCCCTGGTGATGATCCAGGCCAGACACATCCTAACCGCCCTGAGCCAGGCGGATCCTGACAATGCAGATGCCTATGAAACCAATGGTCAAAAGTTCATTTCTGAACTGGCGCAGCTTGACACAAGGCTCCGGCGGATGTTTGGACAAGGACCGCAAAACCGGGAATTTCTGGTGTTTCATCCCTCCTGGGGTTATTTTGCAGACGCCTACGGCTTAAAACAACTCCCGGTGGAAATATCCGGCAAAACACCCAGGGCCACGGACCTGCAGCGGCTGATCACCCTTGCCCGGGAAAAAGGCATTCAAACGGTCTTAATCCAGCCCCAGGTGTCTTCAAAATCCGCCGAAACCATTGCCAGGGCCATTGACGGCAACGTGGTGTCTGCAGATCCACTGGCGGAAAACTGGCGGGAAAATCTCGTTGAGGTGGCCGGCAAAATCCTGGAGGCAGCCAGATAACCATGGATGATCCCGTTATTGAACTCAGCAATGTCAGTTTTTCCTATGACGGCGTCCCTGTGGTCCACAACGCCTCGTTCACCGTGGCGAAAAAAGAATTTCTGGCCATTATCGGGCCCAACGGCGGCGGCAAATCCACCCTGGTCAAGCTGATGCTGGGCCTTTTGAAGCCGGATGCCGGCCGGATCCGGATTTTGGGCAAACCGCCCAAAAAAGTATCCCACTGCTTCGGTTACGTTCCCCAGGACGTGTCCATCAACCGATCATTTCCCATATCGGTTTTAGACGTTGTCCTTATGGGCCGGCTTCGGCGGCACAAAGGCGTGCGCATCCGGAAACAGGATTACGAGGCGGCCTGCCATTTTCTCGAACTGCTGGGCGTGTCCCAATACAAGGAGCGCAGAATCGATGATCTCTCCGGCGGCCAGCGGGAGCGGGTTTTTATCGCACGGGCCCTGACCACGGATCCGGACATCCTGATTCTCGACGAGCCCACCGCGAGCGTGGATACAGCCGGCCGCACCGAACTCTACGCCCTTTTGCGGGATTTAAACCGCACCAAGACCATTATCGTGGTCAGCCATGACCTGATGGTCATGTCTTCTTACGTAACCGCTGTTGCCTGCGTCAACCAGCAGGTTTACTACCACGACGAAAACGAAATCACAAATGAGATGCTTGACATGGGGTACCAATGCCCGGTGGAACTCATCGCCCACGGCCAGCCCCACCGGATCCTGAAAACCCACGAGGAAGGCCCATGATCGAGGCCCTGCAGTTTGAATTCATGCGAAATGCCCTGTATGCCGGGCTTTTTGCCTCCCTTATATGCGGAATCATCGGCACCTTCGTGGTGGTCAATCGGATGGTGTTTTTAACCGGCGGCATTGCCCATGCCGCATACGGGGGCATCGGCGCGGCCCTGTTTTTCGGAATCCCTTATATTTACGGCACCATGGGCTTTTCGCTGGCCGCAGCCCTGATCATGACCGCAGTCACCCTCAAGGTCCCCCACCGCTCTGATACCTTCATCGGCGTGCTCTGGGCCGTTGGCATGGCTCTGGGCGTGATCCTGGTGGATCTGACCCCGGGCTACAACGTGGATCTCATGAGCTACCTGTTTGGCAGCATCCTTGCCGTGCCTGCCTCGGATATCTGGTGGATGCTCGCCCTGGGTGCGGTGACCCTGGTGCTGACCCTGTATTTTTACCGTGACCTGATTGCCATTTCCTATGACATGGAATTTGCACAGCTGCAAGGCGTGCGGGTCAATTTTCTCTATTTTCTGTTCATGGCCATGGTGGCCGTGGCCATTGTATTAATCATACGGGTGGTGGGACTGCTTCTGGTCATTGCTCTGCTGTCGATCCCGCCTTATATTGCCGAAAAATACGCCCGCTCCCTTGGGGTGATGATGGTTTTTGCCGTGGGCCTTTCAGCAATTTTCAATGTTGCCGGGCTGTGGATGGCCTATTGCTTTGACTTGAGCTCCGGTGCCAGCATCATCCTGGTGGCTGCGGCCGGATTTTTCATCTCTCTTTTCATTGACACAATCATCAGTGTACGGCATAAAAAACAACGGTCAAAAATATGATCGCTTTTTTGGGTAAAATATATTATGGTGCGCCTGTAAAAAGTCTTTTTTACAGGCAGTGTTAAGTTTTAAGTGATTAAGTGTTAAGTAAAATCAAAAAGTTATATTTTTTATTGCTGGCCGCCGTTTTTTTCATCGCAGGCGGGTGCGGCTCGGGCAGGGTTTTGCACAACCCGGCGGACGCCGACAATGCAGGACCGGTTCAATGGGTGATTGATTTTTACCAGGGCCCACTGGACCATTTAAACGCAGTGCGCACGGGCCAATGTCCCATGTACCCGTCCTGCTCGCAATACACAAGCCGGGCCGTGGAAAAACACGGACCTGCTGTGGGCGCTATGCTTGCCTGCGACCGGTTGATGAGATGCGGCCGCAGCGAGCTGGACTACGCCCCTAAAATTCCAGTTAACGGAAAGTGGAGATATCATGATCCGGTTTCCGCAAACGATTTCTGGTTTTCAGATACGCCACCCTAAATTGAGCGATTTTCAAGTTTGCCGCAGATACAAGGAAGATACAGACTCGCTATAGTCAACTATGCGAGGCTGTATCTGACGCGGTAGATGCGGTAAAATTGGAAATCCCGGAGGGTTTGCAGATTTTTAAAATAGAAATGGATGTTATCCTTTCAAATGAATTGCTTTTAAAAATCTGAAACGCTCAATTTAGGGCTGTGAAAAAACATTTACTAACAAGGAGGCATCATGCCGCAAGCCGTTATCGTCAGTGCAGTAAGAACCCCCCTTGGCGCCTTTAACGGCACCCTGGGCAATACGGGTGCAACAGATCTGGGCGCCCACGTGATCACCGAAGCCATCCAGCGGGCGGGCATTTCCGGAGAATCGGTCAATGAGGTCATCATGGGCCAGGTGCTCCCCTGCGGCTACGGCCAGAACCCGGCCCGCCAGGCCGCGGTCAGGGCCGGACTGCCCTGGGAGGTGGAATGCCTGACCCTCAACAAGGTATGCGGATCCGCATTAAAATCCGTAATGCTCGCTGCCCAAGCCATTGGCGCCGGAGACGCCGACGTGGTGGTGGCCGGCGGAATGGAAAACATGAGCATGGCCCCCTATTACCTGGAAAAAGCCAGGTTCGGCTATCGCATGGGCGGGGGCACACTCCAGGACCACATGATCCATGATGGTCTGTGGGATATTGTCAATGATTTTCACATGGGGGTTTCAAACGAGCTTTGCTCTGAAAAATACGATGTTTCGCGGGAAGATCAGGACCGGTACGCGGAAATGTCTTATAACCGTGCAATAGAGGCTGTGGAATCAGGCCGTTTCAAGCAGGAAATCGCACCCGTGCCCATCCGGGACCGCAAGGGCAACACCACCGAGTTTGCCGTGGATGAAAACCCCAAGCCCACCCCTTTTGAAACCCTGTCGAAAATGAAGCCGGCTTTCCGCAAAGACGGCAGGGGTACGGCCGGAAACGCCTCGATTATCAGCGACGGGGCATCGGCCGTGGTGGTCATGAGCGACACCAAGGCAAAGGAACTGGGCCTGACCCCCATGGCCCGCATCGGCGCCCAGGCCTCTGCCGGCATTGACATGAAATACGTGCTCGTGGCCCCGATTCTGGCCATTCCCAAGTGCCTGAACAAAATCGGCATGACCGCAAAGGACATGGATCTGTTTGAGATCAACGAGGCGTTTTCGGGCTCCACCGTGGCGGTGATCAAGGAACTGGGCCTTAACACCGACAAAGTCAACGTCAACGGCGGCAGCGTGTCTCTGGGTCATCCCATCGGCGCAAGCGGCGCCCGGGTGCTGACCACCCTGCTCTATGAAATGATCCGCCAAGACGTGCAAAACGGCATCGCCTCTTTGTGTCTGGGCGGCGGCGAAGCCGTGGCCATGACCGTACACAGGTAAAAACCGGACAGGCTGCGGTCTTGATTCCCGGAGATTCATGGATTATATTTAATTAACCCAATGGTTATCGTAATCATTGATACAGGGGACAGGCGATGCAGACACAAAATATAAAAAACGAGGCTTACCGACTTCTTGAGGATCTGCCGGAAAATGCAACATGGGAGGATCTGATGTATAGAATCTATGTCAGACAAGCAATTGAAGCCGGCATGGAAGACAGTGAAGCCGGCAGGACAATGAGCATAAAAGAAGTTCGGGAAAAATTCGGATTGCAGGGATGAATGTTGAGTGGACAGAAAACGCCATAGGGCACCTTGTACACATATATGAATATATTGGTGCCAATTCAAAGACCTATGCCAGAAAAATGGTTGACAAGATTACAAAGCGTTCATCTCAAATCGCCGATTTTCCCCTTTCCGGGCGAAAGGTTCCGGAATATGACACAGAAGACATCCGAGAGGTCATAGAATCTCCATACAGAATTATTTACCGGATTCAAGCCGATCAAATTCATATACTCGCTGTAATCCACGGAGCAAGGCAATTGCCTCATGATTTTGAATATTGAAGCTGTTATCGGGAACCGGCTGCCCAGGGACGCTCAATTCCGAATTTCCGGATTCTTTTCCAGACAGTCACCCGGCTGACGCCGAGAATCCGGGCGGTTTCAGACTGGTTCCAGCCGGTTTGCCGCAGGGTCTGTTCCAGGACCGCCCGTTGCCCGTTCTCATCGGCATTGACAGCCGGCATGGCCGAAGGCGGCCGGACAACACCCCTGACACGCGCGGGGAGATGAATTTCATCAATTGTGCCACCCGGGCACAAGACAAAGGCATACTCGATGGTATTGCGCAGCTCCCGCACATTTCCGGGCCAGTCATAAGCCATGAGCCGATCCAGGGCCGCCGGGCTGATGCCGGAAATATCCTTATCTGAATTGATCATGTTGCGGCTGATAAAATGGCTTGCCAGAAGAGGGATATCCTCGGGATGCGCGGCCAGTGGCGGGCATTGAATGGGAAACACGTTGATCCGGAAATACAGGTCTTCCCGGAACATTCCCTGCCGGACCAGGTCTTCCGGATCCTTGTTGGTTGCCGTGACAATGCGCACATCCACGGCTATCTGATTGTGATCCCCCACCCGTTCGATCTTTTTTTCCTCCAGCACGCGAAGCAGCTTCACCTGGGTGGCAGGCGGAATATCGCCGATTTCGTCAAGCAAGATGGTGCCCTGGTGGGCGGCTTCAAACCGCCCGATCCGGGAGCGGTCCGCACCGGTAAACGCGCCCTTGACATGACCGAATAATTCACTTTCCAGAAGACTTTCGTTTAAGGCCGCGCAGTTGACCTTGATAAAAGGTTTATCCCTGCGCACGCCCGCCTGGTGGACCGCCCTGGCGACCATTTCCTTGCCGGTTCCGCTTTGGCCGGTGATCATCACCGGTGCATCCGAGCGGGCCACGTTGTCTATCATTCCATACAGATTGACCATCACCGGTGCCTGCCCCAGGATTCCGTAGAAGGAATCCCCGGGCTGGCAGGTCTGTTTCAGGGCTTTGATTTCCTCCTGCTGGCGCACGAGCTGGGAAATATCGGTAAGGGTCTCCACCGCGCCGATCATTTCCCCGACGGCATCGCGCAGGACCCTGGCGCTTTTGCGAATATGCACGGTCTGACGGTCTTTTTTGGTGATCGTGCACTGCTTGTCCCGCACCCCGCCCACGGCAAACAGCCTGCACCAGTTATCCCCGCTGCCCTTGCCCACAAATTTGCATCCCGTGCAGTTGAGTATCCTGCAGGAGTGCCCCTGAAGCTCGTCTGCGGCAAAACCGGTAATCTCCTCGGCCGCTGGATTGATCGCAACAATGCAGCCGGAGGTGTCCACGACAATCAACCCGTCGTGGAGGGTGTCAAAAATGGTTTTCCAGTAGTCCCCGATATTCATTTCACAGCTTTTTCCCTGCTTATCCTGTTTACCGCAATTGTTAATGGTTAATTAACAGGTGTTAATAAAAACAATAACAATTCCATTCGCAAAACGCCATGAAAATTTTCAAATAATTTGTTTTATCAGGCTGTTATTGCAAAACAAAAAACTGGCACAAACATTGCCATATCATGCTGCATCGGACCGGAATGCGCACAATTCATCTTTTAACCCACGGAGGCCAACATGCGGCAAAAAACCAATTTTTTATGCTTTCCAGCAATCCTTGCGGTGCTGGCGGCATACACCTTATTTCTGCCCCCTGTATTATGCGCCCAGGAAAGCCTGAGCGACCTGAAAAAACAGGTGGAAGCACTTCAGGAAAAAATCGAGAAAATGGAGAAAAGCCAGGACTGGAACACCGAAGATATCGACATGTTAATGGACAGGGTGGACAAGACCGAACTGCACACGGCCACTGATAAGATTTCCTGGGGCGTGGATTTCAGGACCCGGGCCGAATCCATCCATTACAACGACATCCGCGTGGCGCCGTCTTCGATGATCCAGAGTTTTTTCACGCCTGTGACTGAGCCCGGAGGCTTCAACGGGGCCACAAAACAGCAGTTCCAAGACGCCGTAGCCGGCATGGCAGCCGCCGGGACAATCCCCGAGCCGGAAAAATACGACGCAGACAATGATATTATCTACACCAACCGCATCCGCTTAAACATGATGGGCCGGTATAACCAGCACCTGGAATTCCGGGGCCGGCTGGCCGCATACAAGGTGTTCGGCGACAGCACAGGGGTGAAGTTCAACCAGGGAAGCCTTGGCGATGTCACTTTTGACGGCAACAGCGCAAGCCTGCCACACGGAGACACCCTCCGGGTGGAGCGGGCTTATTTTGTTTATAAAAATCAGCTCGGAGATATCCCCTACAGCTTTTCTGCCGGAAGACGGCCGTCAACTGACGGGCCTCCGCTGGAATACCGCAATTACAGCCTCCAGGGCGGTTCTCCGCTGGCCACCATCATTAACTGGCAGTTTGACGGGGCCTCGCTTACCTTTGGCTTAGAGGACGTCACCGGTATCCCAGGGGCGTCGTTTAAACTTTGCTATGGTGTGGGCTATGAAAGCGACTGGGGAAATGCCGCCTCGCTGAATTACAGCCAGGCTGAACTCGATGATGTCCACATGCTGGGCATTATTACGGATTTATACGACAACGGCACCACCAGTTTCAAATTCAGCTATGCCCATGCCTGGGATGTCACAGACGGCTTTACAGGCCTGGCGGTCATGCCCTTTATTGTCTCGAAAAACAACGGCACATATACATTTGAACCAAACAGCGGCGGATTTATTTCCCGCCTGGAGCCCCAAACCAATATCGGTGACTGGGATGCGGCATCCCTGTTGATCAGATCGCAGATCCCCACCGAAAACGACCACATTGACTGGTTTCTGGCCGGTTCCTGGACCCATACCAACCCTTCCCAAATTTCGCAGAATCCCTTTTACGAGCTTATGGGCATGGGTCTGCTGAGTTCCAACGGCGAACTCGAAGACCGGGACGGATACAGCATATATGCTGGCGCCATTTTTCCGGTGCCGGTTGTCAGCGGGCGTCTGGGGCTGGAGTACAACTGGGGATCCAAGTACTGGTTTAACTTCACCGGCGCTGAAGATTCCCTGATCGGCAGCAAACTCGCCGCCCGGGGCGAAGTCTATGAGGCCTATTACATTCAGCCGATTTTCGGAAACAACTTCTTTGTCAAGCTCGGCGGACAATTCTATGACTACAAGTACACCGGCAGCGGCAATCCACTGGGAAAACCGGTCAAAATTGCCGACACCACCGCGCTTGACACCATCAACCCGGTGGTCGACGACGTCTGGAATTATTATCTGTCTGCAACCGTACAATTTTAAATATAACCATTAAGGAGACAACCATGTTTCGAAAACTATTGTGTTTATTTCTCACGGCCGGATTTGTTGTGGCCCTTGCGGGAACGGCTGCGGCATTTGAACAGGGCAATGAGAGAAAAGGCAAATACATGTTCCGGAAAAACTGCCGGTCCTGCCACACAGAAGGCGCATCCGCCGAACCGTTAAACCCGATCTCCAAAACCCAGGCCCAATGGGAACGCGCCTTCCAAAGATATGAACGCTTCGAGTGCGCGGATCAGTGGGAGGAACTTTCTCAATCAGACAGAAACGACATACTGACTTATCTCTACAACCATGCCTTTGACTCACCGTCTCCGGCAACCTGCGAATAAAAAACCGGGATTGGCAAGGCCCTGACGCCACAAACCCAACCAACCCCGAGGGAGGTTGTTTTGCAAACAAGCACAAAAAATATTTTCATGCTGGCAATAACCGCATGCCTTGCTTTTTTACCGGCCTGGGCGGCGGCTCAGGATGAGCCTCCCGCCCCGGGCCGGGCCATGGCCCGGCAGGCCGGTGTCCTGTCCGGGGACTGGACAACAGCCGATCATTCCGAAATGGAGGCCCTGAAAAAAACATTTGAATCCGGACAGCAGATCACTGAAACCTGCCTGTCCTGCCATTCCCTGGCAGATGATCAGTTGTTTCACACCATCCACTGGAAATGGCTTTCACCCTACGAAGACGGTGACCTGGTTGGTAAGGCGGGTTATTCCATCAACAACTTCTGCATTTCCACCAACAAAATGAACGACAAAAAATGCAGCAGCTGCCATATCGGCTGGAACGGCAAGGAAGACGGCATTAACTGCCTGGTGTGCCACGGCGAAAAAGACATGGACTGGAAAGCCCAGTTCAAGGATTACCAGTTTTTCAAGGAAATGGGCGAAGCCGAGCTGGTCACGGAAATCCAGGACGATATTTCAGCGGCCGTCACGCAGATCATCCGGCCAAACCGGCAGAACTGCGGCTCCTGCCACTTCAACGGCGGCGGCGGTGAAGCAGTCAAGCACGGAGATCTGGATGCCTCCCTGATCAACCCCAAGCGAACCCTGGATGTGCACATGGGAATCGACGGCGAGGATTTTTCCTGCACCCGCTGTCATACCACCAGCAAACATCAGGTGGCCGGCCGGGTCTATTCCACGCCCGCGGTCTCGGAGCGCAAAAGCCTGGTGGAGGATGACCTGGCCCCGAAAATCTCCTGTGAATCCTGTCACACGGCGAGCCCGCACAAGGAGGGCAAGCTCAACGACCACACCGACATGGTGGCCTGCCAGAGCTGCCATATTCCTGAATTTGCCCGGGCCCATGCCACGGAAATGACATGGGACTGGTCCAAGGCGGGCAAACTCAAAGACGGCAAGCCCTATATTGAAAAAGGGGAATTTGACCGGCCGGTATACAAATCCATCAAAGGCGAGTTCGGCTGGGAGAAAGACGTGGAGCCGCAATATTTCTGGTACAACGGCTCTGTTGCCGCATTGACCGCAAAGGATGTCATCGACCCTTCCGGGGTCGTGCGGGTCAGCCACCCTGTAGGCGAGCGCGGAGAGGGTCAGTCCCGGATTTTTCCGTTCAAGGTCCATTGGGCCAAGCAGCCCTATGACAAGGTTCACAACACCCTGATCACCCCCCTTCTTTCAGAGGAAAACAACGGATACTGGAAAACCTTTGACTGGCAGGACGCCAACACCCGGGGCATGGCCCTGATGGACCTGCCCTATTCCGGGGAAATGGGATTTGTGGAAACCACTTACGTGTTTCCAACAACCCACATGGTGGCGCCAAAGGAAAACACGCTTTCCTGCCGCGCCTGCCACAGACCTGAAAACGGGCGTCTGTCCAATCTGGCCGGATTCTACATGCCCGGAAGGGACCGTTTTGCCTTAATGGACTATGGGGCATGGATTCTGGCCATTGCCGCCCTGGCGGCAGTGGGTCTGCACGCCATCGGCCGCATAGTGGCAAACGGCAGCAGAAAGGAGGACTGATAAATGACCGGGCAACCAAATCGCATATACTTGTATTCCCGTTACGAGCGTTTCTGGCACTGGCTGCAGATGGCACTGATTGCGGTGCTGCTGGCAACCGGGCTGGAAGTCCACGGCATGTTTGTCCTGAGCGGGTTTCAGGATGCGGTGAACATACACAACTTTACAGGCCTTGCATGGCTGATCGCTTTTTTCTTTTTCACTTTCTGGATGTTTACCACCGGGGAATGGAAACAATACATCCCCACGACCCGCAAGATGCTCACCGTGATCCGCTATTACAGCTACGGCATTTTCAAGGGAGAGGCCCATCCGGTGCCAAAAAGCAAAAAAGCCAAGCACAATCCGCTCCAGCGGCTGACCTATTTATCGCTGGCCGCGGTAATGCTTCCCATACAGATGATCTCCGGATTTTTGTACTGGAGTTACAATTCATGGGCGGCCTGGGGTCTGGATTTTCTGAGCCTTTCTCAGGTGGCCTTTGTTCATACGGCCATGGCCTACGCGATATTGGTTTTTATCATCATTCACGTGTACATGACCACCACCGGGGCAACCGTGTTTGCCCATCCCAAGGCCATGATCACGGGATGGGAGGACCTTGAAGAACCGGAAGTCGTTGAAGACTGGGAAAAAGCCGGGTCCTGATTTTAGACTTTATTTGATAGCCTTTCAGGGGTATAAGCTATAAGCACAAACGATCCCATACCCAAAGAAAGGCTTTTTCTCATGAACATCGGACAATACTCATTTTCGGAATTTATGGAACTGGCCCGGCGGTTTCACGGATACCCGGCCCCGGGCCTGCTCATCGGCGGCTACATGGTGGAAGCGGCCAAAGAAAAACTGCCTGAAGGCACCCTGTTTGAAGCTGTTGTGGAAACCGGCAAATGCCTGCCGGACGCAGTACAGCTATTGACCCTGTGCAGCACCGGAAACAGCTGGATGAAGGTTATCAACCTTGGCAGATACGCCCTGAGCCTGTATGACAAGTACACCTTCGAGGGCTGGCGGGTGAGCATCGAGCTTGAAAAGCTTGAAGGTTTCCCGGAAATCCGGGACTGGTTTTTAAAACGCACAACCAAGCAGGAGCAGGACACAGACCGGCTTTTTGCCGAAATCGAGGCAGCCGGCGACCAATACCTGTCAGTGGTTCCGGTCAATGTCCGCCAGCGCCTGGTCAAAAAAACCGAAATGGGGGCCATTGCCGTATGCCCCGCCTGCGGGGAGGCCTATCCCAAAAAAGACGGTTCCATCTGCCGGGGATGCCAGGGAGAGGCCCCGTACCGCCATGTGCTGGATCATGACTGCGCCGCCGAGCAGCCGGCACCGGAAATCGCGGCTGTTCCCGTGGAGGAGGCCGTGGGGAAAAAAGCTCTGCACGACATGACCCGGATCGTGCCCGGGGTTTCCAAGGGACCGGAATTCAAGGCGGGCCAGGAAATCAGCGCCGGGGATCTGTGCCGGCTCCAGCAGATGGGCCGGTCCAAAGTTTACGTGGAGGACGCGCCGGTTTCCTCAGACCGCTGGATCCATGAAAACGACGCGGTGCTGGCCTTTGCCGAAAAAATGGCCGGACCCAACGTCTATTACCCGGCCCCGCCCGCTGAGGGCAAAATCAATTTCCACGCCTCGGTGACCGGGCTTCTTTCCATAGACGCCACGGCTCTGGAGAATTTTAACCTGGTGCCCAATGTCATGTGCACCAGCCGGCAAAACAACATCGTCGTGGAAAAAGACAAGCCCTTTGCCGGCTCCCGGGCCATTCCCCTGTATCTGGACCGCAGCCATTTCGAACATGCCCTGGAAACCATTGAAAAACCGCCCCTGTTTACAGTCCTTCCCATCAAACCCGCAAAAGTGGGCATTCTGGTCACGGGAACCGAGGTGTACAGGGGCTTGATCGAGGACAAATTCGAACCGGTGATCCAGCGCAAGGTGGAATATTTCAACTGCCGGGTGGTGCATGCGGCGGTCTCAGCAGACGATGCAGACCAGATTGCAGAAGAGGTCTCCAACCTGCTTGCCTGTGGCGCGGATCTGATCATTACCACCGCCGGGCTGTCCGTGGACCCGGATGACCAGACCCGCACGGGCCTGATCCGCGCAGGCCTGGAAGATGTGCTTTACGGCGCGCCCATCCTGCCCGGGGCCATGACCCTGGTGGGCCGGATCAAACAGGCCCGGGTTCTGGGCGTTCCGGCGTGTGCCCTGTTTCACAAGACCACGAGCCTGGACCTGATTCTGCCGAGACTGCTGGCCGGTCAGCACCTGACCCGAAAGGACATGGCCGCCTATGCCCAGGGCGGATTCTGCCTGAGCTGCAAGGCCTGCACCTTTCCCAAATGCCCGTTTGGAAAGTAGGTCTCAGGGATTTGCACCAACGGTTTTCATGGTTATAATACAATCATCAGGGACTGTTTCAGCTCCTGATCAAAAGCGGAAAAGCAGGCCATTTCTTTCCAGCTTTTGCCATGAAACACCCTCCCTTTGGCACTGCGGGAGCCCGTTTCACCCCCGGGCTCCCGCTTTTTTTATTTTTTGCGAAAAAGGCCCAAAACGGATATAACAGCCAACCAATAAAGAAATAACGTCTTGATTTTACTTAACACTTAATCACTTAAAACTTAACACTGCCTGTAAAAAAGCTTTTTACAGGCTCATCAATAACTGCCCAGGATCTTCAGGAAATCAATCTTTTGCGCCAGCTGCTTTATCACCGGTGCCAATTCATCGCTGTCCACGTCAGCTTCAAGATCCACGTAAAACATGTACTCCCAGGGCTTGCCGTGAATGGGCCGGGATTCGAGCTTGACCAGGTTGATACCGCTGTCGGCAAACACCTTCAGGGCCTCAAACAGGGCACCGGGCTGGTTGCCCGTGGAAAAGATCAGCGATGATTTGTTTTTCTGCCCGCCGGATATGGACTCTCTGGCGATCACCACAAACCGGGTGTAATTGCGGGCGTTGGCTTCAATGCCCTGCTCCAGGATCTGCATTTCATGGATCCGGGCCGCGTCCCGGCCGGCAAGGGCGCCTTCAGCCGGATTGTTCTGCTCTTTTACGAGCCTGACCGCCCTGGCTGTGTCTGAAACCGGAATCCATTCCCATTGATGACGGTCAATGTAGCTGCGGCACTGCTGAAACACCTGGGGATGGGAATAAACCCGCCGGATGTCTTCGACCCTTGCTCCTGGATGGCCAATGAGATGATGTTCGATTCGCAGCAGGATTTCGCCCACAATGCGCAGATCATATTCAAGCAGCAGATCATAATTTTCATGAACGCTTCCGGCCAGGGAATTTTCCAGGGGAATCACCCCGAAATCCGCCCCGCCTTCCCTGACCGTTTCGTAAATTTCCTTAAAGGAACTCATGGGCACGGGAGCTACCTGGCCGCCAAAGTACTGCATGCAGGCCTTGTGGCTATAAGTCCCAGGCTCGCCGAGAAAAGCCGCCCGCCGGCCCTTGCCGTTGCCGGCTTTCTGCATACGGTCCACGGCCCGGGCCTTGTCGAGATACCCGAAATCCAGCTGTTTGTCCACCACAGGGGAAATCACGTACAAATCCCGCATGAGCCGGGAAAACTGCTCCGGGTAAA
Source organism: Desulfosalsimonas sp. (assembly GCF_055149105.1). Taxonomy (NCBI): domain Bacteria; kingdom Pseudomonadati; phylum Thermodesulfobacteriota; class Desulfobacteria; order Desulfobacterales; family Desulfosalsimonadaceae; genus Desulfosalsimonas; species Desulfosalsimonas sp. The sequence continues at coordinate 28,076 of NZ_JBSRLA010000048.1, forward strand.
GGCTCTGGGCCCCGTCTGACAGGGCGTGGTCCGGGTCATCGTGGACCTCGATCATCAAGCCGTCCGCACCTGCGGCGATGGCGGCCCGGGCCATGGGACTGACCTTTTCCCGGATTCCGGTGGCATGGCTGGGATCAATGATCACAGGCAGGTGGGTGAGGTTTTTGATCACCGGAATGGCCGAAAGATCCAGGGTGTTGCGGGTGTAGGGCTCAAAGGTGCGGATGCCGCGCTCGCAGAGAATCACGTTATCGTTTCCCTCTGAGACAATGTATTCAGCCGACATGAGCCATTCCTCGATGGTGGCGGCAAGCCCCCGCTTTAGCAGCACCGGTTTTCCCAGCCGGCCCACGCACTTTAAAAGCTCAAAGTTCTGCATGTTGCGCGCACCGATCTGGATCACGTCCACGTATTTCATCACCAGGTCGGCCTGGGCCGGGGTGGTGATCTCCGTGACCACCGGCATGCCATAGGTCTGGCGGACTTCGGCCAGGATTTTCAAGCCCTCTTCGCCCAGTCCCTGAAAGGCATAGGGAGAGGTCCGGGGTTTAAACGCCCCGCCCCGGAACAACACGGCCCCGTACTTGCGCACCTGCCCGGCAATGGCCAGGGTGCGTTCCCGGTTTTCCACCGCACACGGCCCGGCAATAACCACGATGCGCTCGCCGCCCACGGAAACATCACCCACCTGCACCCGGGTGTCTTCGGGGTGCATCTGGCGGCTGACGAGTTTAAATGCCGTATTGACCGGCACCACCCGGGCCACGCCCTCCAGGGATTCAAAAAAATCCGGCGGGCGGCCGGCATCTCCGGTGGAGCCGATAATATGCCGGCCAGCCTCGGTAATTTCACGGGAAATGCAGCCGCCTTCGCGCAAAATCCGGTAAATGTGGTTTTTCTGTTTCTGGGTGATGTCGGGCTCCAGTACGATTAACATCTTTGACCTCCTGTGTTTCAAACATGACATTTTTATTTGCCGGGCCCCGGGGCTGGTGCCAGACGAAAAGACCCCGGGGAAGCGTCCCCCGGGGTCTTTTAAACAAAAAACCCCGGGCGGACATGGTCTGTCCACCCGGGGTTGTGTGCATCTGTTGATTTTTACTGCATGCTACACCGCCGGATGGACGCTTCTAAAACCAAAAAAGAAGCGTCCAAAAGAAAACATCGGGTTGTGGCAACCGCCGGTTAGCTGCATATCAAAAAATTCCCTGCTGATTTATTAAGATGATATTGATTTACAGGTAGGATATTTATTTTAACCTGTCAACACAATTATGAAAAAGATATGACCCGGGCCGGGAAAAAGGATCAAAACGCCTGCATCCAAAGCACAATCACCATGACACAGCCCACCAGGGTTTTAACCAGTACCGCACCCATCCGCCCGTAAAAAGCACCCGTGGCCGAGCGCAGGGATGCCGCTGCATCTTTTTTCACCGCCAGCTCCACCAGAAACGCGCCAATAAAAACCCCGGCAAACAAACCAATAACCGGTCCGATCAAAAAAACCGGCACCCCGGCAAACGCGCCCACAATACCGCCGACAATCCCGCCAAAAGCCGCATACCGGGAAGCCCCCCTTTTGGTGGCCATGCGCATGCCCAGCACATATTCCAGCACCTCGCCGACAATGGCCAGACCCAGCAGCAGGGCCAGAACCGTTATGGAAAACACCATGGCGCCGTGAATCAGGTTATAGATCACCGCTCCGGCCAGAATCACAAAGGTTCCCGGCATTCCCAGCGGCACCAGCAGTATCCCGGCAATACAGCACAAGACGAGCACTATTGCTGCGGCAATGGCGGTTAATTCCATGTGCCCATCCGATTTTTTCCTTGAAATAACCGCTGATCCGCGTTTATAACCTCATCCAAAGATTTTTCTCCTTACAGAACTTGATAAGCCTGTAAAAAGTCTTTTTTACAGGCAGTGTTAAGTTTTAAGTGATTAAGTATTAAGTAAAATCAATAAGTTGTCTCTTTAGTGGTTGACGGTGATA
>NZ_JBSRLA010000049.1:0-28540 GCF_055149105.1 Desulfosalsimonas sp.
TTTGTAAGCGACATTGAGCGTTTACGGAAAAATTCAGCAAATGCCGGAGCTAAAAAATTTCAAACTGTTTGAGGCCGACAGGCCGAGTTTGTAAATTTTAAGCGAAGGCATTGGCTGAATCCGTAAACGGTCAGGAGCGAAAAAACCGACCCCGGCCGCAGGGCTTCCTTCCTGACAAACAGCGGACGCGGTAAAAAGCTTTTTACGATTCCATCAAACTTGAAAATGGCTCATTTTCAGGCTTTGTAAAAGGGATTATGGCATGGATTGCAGTTTCCGGTAAAGGGTCTTTCGGCCAATGCCGAGAATTTCCGCCGCCCGGGTGCGGCAGCCGTTTGTATAATTTAACACAGTTAAAATATGCCGGCGCTCGACTTCTTCAAGGCTCTGGAAAGGATCGCTGCCTTTTGAGGCAGGCGCTTTGTGCACCAGTTCCAGGGGCAAGGCCGCCTCGGTGATCAGATCGCCTTCAGCCAGAATCATGCTGCGCTCCAGCACGTTGTTGATTTCGCGGACGTTTCCCGGCCAGTCATAGGCCATGAGACACTGCATGGCCCGGTCGGTGATGCGCACCCGCCGCCCTTCACCCCCGGCCCGGGTGAGAAAGGTTTCCACCAGCAGGGGGATATCCTCCTTGTGTTCCCGCAACGGGGGCAGATGAACGGAAAATACGTTTAACCGGTGGTACAGGGCCTCGGAAAAATTCCCGGCCCTCACCTCTTTTTGCAGATCCCGGCTGGTGGCAAAAATAAACCGCACATCAACGTGCCGCTCCTGCTTTTCCCCGACCCCGCGATAGGTCTGATTTTCAATCACCCGCAGGAGCCCGCTTTGAACCTCCAGGGAAAGCTCGCCGATTTCATCTAAAAAAAGTGTACCGTTTCCGGCAAAGGCCAGCAGCCCCTCATTTGCCTCGGACGCGCCGGTAAAGGCGCCTTTGCGATGGCCGAACAGCTCGCTTCGCATCAGATCCTTCTGCAGGGTGCCGCAGTTTTTGGTAACCAGGGGCCGGTCTCTGCGCGCGCTTAACTCGTGAGTCAGCCGGGCGATCATGGTTTTTCCGGTGCCGCTTTCACCGGTGAGCAAAACCGGTGTTTCAGTGGGCGCGACTTTACCGATCAGGTAGCGCACCCGGTCGAGGGCCGGTGAGGAACCGATGATTCTTGTGGGGGGATTTTCCGTGCTGGCCTGCCGCAGCATCCGGTTTTCCCGGTGAAGCCGGCAGCGCTGGGATGCCTTTTCCACGATCATTTCCAGGCGCTGCAAATCAAATGGCTTGGTGATATAGTCATATGCCCCGGTCTTCATGGCCTGGACCGCGTTGTCCACGTCTCCGTGGCCGGTGATGACAATGACCTGGATTTCCGGGGCGGTTTCCTCCAGTTCAACGAGCACGTCCATACCGCTGCCGTCCGGAAGCCGGATGTCGAGGAGCACCACATCAAACTGCTGTTTTTCCATGGCGGCCCTTGCCGCGGACACGGTTTCAACACCAGTGACAATGCGCCTTTCAGAACCCATCTCCTTTTCAATGAGCCTCCGGATGGAGGCCTCGTCATCCACAACCAGAAGTTTTATGGTATCGTCGAAACTCATGATTCCCTGGCGCTTTCTTCTGCTGCCGGCAGACTTACCCGGAATACGGAGCCGGCCCCGGGGGTGCTTTCAACGGCAATTTCCCCGCCATGGGCCCCGATGATGTGATAACATGTGGAAAGCCCGATGCCGGTGCCCTTTCCCACTGGCTTGGTTGTATAAAAGGGCTCAAAAAGCTTGGATCGTTTCTCCGGGGCAATGCCGCAGCCGGTATCGGCCACTTCCACACTGACGCTGTTTTTTTCCGGGGTAAAAACGGTTCTGAGGGTAATGGTTCCCTGATCTGCAATGGCGTCCATGGCGTTTAACACCAGGTTGAGAATCACCTGGGTGAGTTCTTCGGGCAGGCCGTTTACCATAGGGAGATTTTCGTCCAAGGCCAGGTCGATTCTCAGACCCGGCTGCTGTTTCAATCGATTTTGAATGATTCTCAGCACATTGTCAATAACCCGGTTGAGAGCCACCCGGCTGAACTCGGCGCTGCTTCTGGGGCTGAAGGTCAGCAGGCTCCGGACAATATCGCTGCAGCGCCTGCATTCATCGCGAATAATGGCCAAATATTCGTTGAAATCCGCTTTGACCGTCTCGTCCGGGATATGCGGGGCCAGTTTTTCCATGCGCCGCCGCAGTCCGTCGGTAAAGCCCTGGATGGCGGTTAGCGGATTGTTGATTTCATGGGCCACGCCCGCGGCCAGAAGCCCGATGGTGGCCATTTTTTCGGCATGGTAATACTTGGCCCGCAGTTCCTTTTCACGGGTCACATCGCGCTTGACAACGATGATCTCACCGGGCAGCCCGTCGGTCTGCCCAAAAGGCGATGCAGTAATCTCAAAGTGACGGTTTTCACCGTTGACCGAAACAATGGCGCTTTGCCGGCGCACCGCATTGGCTTCAAGGGCGTCTTTTAAGGCGCATTGCTCACAAGGCCGGTTCCTGCCGCGAAAAACCGCGTAACAATGCCTGCCGGCGGGATTATCGCCGGAGTAAATGTCATAATAGCTGTGGTTGACCGAGCGGATCCGGTAATCCGTGGAAATAACGGCCACAATATCAGCAATTCCGTCAACGATGGCCTGAACATGTTTGCGCTGGCGCATTAATTCCATGTTGGAGCGGTTGAGCTCCTCGATCTTGTGCTGCAGCTCCTTGAAGAACCCCAGTTTTGAATGGCCGATACCAACAATGTCTTCCAGGCTGGGCTTGTTTGGCATTACCAGGCCTCCTTGCAGATATTGAGCATATCCGCCACTGTAGCATCCCTGGGATTTGTCAGCAGGCAGACATCCCTGGCCGCCATCCGGCAGAGCTTTTCAAGGGATTGTTTGTCACCGATAATCTGGCCAAGGCGCGTGGATACGTTTAACCCGGCAAAAAAAGCCTCGAGTTTTTCAATCCCTGCAAGGGCGGTGGCCTCATGGGTATCCAGCCGCTTACCGAGCACAATTTGACCGATATCGGCCATCTTGGCGGGGCATGCAGCCATGTTAAACCGCATGACCGGCGGCAGCAGCACCGGATGGATCAATCCGTGGGCGATATCGAGCTTGCCTCCCAGGGAATGGGCCAGCGCATGATCCATTCCCAGGCTGGTGTTGCTAAAGGCCATCGCCGCAAGGGTGCTGGCAGTGCTGAGTTTTTCCAGATTTTCCAGGCCCGGTTGTTCAATGGCGCAAGGCAGCCAGGTCATGATCAGATCAACGGCCTTGAGGGAATGGATCTCGGTCAGAGTGGAGGCGATGTTGGACACATAGGATTCTATGGCATGGGACAGGGCGTCAATGGCCGACGATACAATCAAATCAGCCGGCTTGGTGGTCAGTACCCGCGGATCGATAACCGAAATATTGGGCACAAGTGTGCGGCTGATAATCGACATTTTGACCTGCCGCTCAACGTCGGTGATAATGGCAAACTGGGAGATATCCGCCCCGCTTCCGGCGTTTGAGGGAATAAACACCATGGGCGGAAGCGGTCGCTGGATTCGGTTGGCCCCTTCATAATCCTGGACCCGGCCGCCGCTGGAGGCCAGCATGGCAATTCCCTTGGCCGCGTCCATGGGGCTTCCCCCGCCGATGGCCATGACCACGTCGCAGCCGGCCTCAAGATATCTCCGGGCGCCTTCGACAATTTGGAAATCCCGGGGGTTGGAGGTAATTTCGTTGAAGTAGTGCCAGTCAAGGTCCTGGGCTTTCAGGATTTCAAGAACCTGCCCCACCCACCCGGCCTGTTCCAGGCCCGTGTCACTGACCAGAAACACTTTTTCCGCCCCGAAACGCCTGGCGCACAATCCGGCATATTCCAGGCTGCCGGCGCCAAATAAGATTTCCGGAACGGCAAATTTGCGAACATCCATACCTGTTACCATATTCTTGAGTATACAGTGTTTTCGAATGCGAAACCCGTGCCGGTTTCAAAAAAACAAAAACCCCGGAAAAACATTGAACCCTTTTTTGCTTCCCCTGCTTTTCCGGGTCATCATGACCCCGGACCGGGTGGATTTGCGGGGCATAATGACCCATAATGCCGACTCTACCAGACCAGATCACAAATATCCATGCCGTGCCTTTTCGGCCCGGAGTTTCTAGCATAACCTTATTTTACTGCTTATTCAAGAAGATACATAATGCATGAGTTTTTTATCACCATTGCCGAACTTGTTTGGCCCGGTATTTGCCATAGAAACAATGAAAGTTTTTATAAACGATGTTTTTAACTTAAAAGGAGGTTATCATGACCGTACAGGAACAAGTCTATGGATTCTACATTCCCACCGTCACCCTCATGGGTATCGGGTCCCACAAGGAAATCGGCAACCAGGTCAACACCCTTGGCGGGAAAAAACCCTTTATATGCACGGACAAGGGCATTGTGGCCGCAGGCATCGCGCAGCAGGTGGCAGATGTGATCAAAAACGACTGTGGCGTGGATGCGGTAATCTATGACAACACCCAGGCCAACCCCACGGATAAAAATGTTCATGAAGGCCTCAAAGCGTTTCAGGACAAAAAGTGCGACCTGATCATCTCCCTTGGCGGGGGCAGCGCCCATGACTGCGGCAAGGGCATCGGAATCGTGGCCTCAAACGGCGGCAATATCGGAGACTACGAGGGCGTGGACCAGTCCACAAAACCCATGCCGCCGTTTATCGCAGTGAACACCACTGCAGGTACCGCCAGCGAAATGACCCGGTTCTGCATCATTACAGACACCAGCCGCAAGGTGAAAATGGCCATTGTGGACTGGCGGGTAACCCCCAACGTTGCCATAGACGACCCTCTGCTCATGGTGGGCATGCCCCCGGCCCTGACCGCGGCCACCGGAATGGATGCACTGACCCATGCAGTGGAGGCCTACGTGTCCACCGCGGCCACCCCGGTCACGGACGCCTGTGCCTTAAAGGGCATCGAACTTGTCTCCCAATACCTCAGGGCCGCGGTTGCAAACGGAGAAGACATGGAAGCCCGGGACCGGATGTGCTATGCCCAGTACCTTGCAGGGATGGCTTTTAACAACGCCAGCCTTGGCCACGTGCATGCCATGGCCCATCAGCTCGGCGGATTTTACGATCTGCCCCACGGGGTCTGCAACGCGATTTTGCTGCCCCATGTGAGCCGGTTTAACCTGATTGCAAAAATGAGCCGGTTTGCCGACATTGCCGTTGCCATGGGCGAAAACATTGACGGGCTTTCGATAAGGGATGCCGCTGACGTGGCCATCGAAGCCATCCAGACCCTTTCGGCGGACATCGGCATTCCGTCAGGCCTTGCCGCCCTGGGTGTAAAGGAAAAAGATCTGCAGGTCATGGCGGAAAACGCCCAGAAAGACGCCTGCGGCCTGACAAACCCCAGATGTCCGAGCCTTGAAGAGGTCATCGGCATTTACAAAAACGCCTTGTAAGTCCCAAAACCGGCAGAAGGAGCCCGGAGCCCGGACGGCCCTGCCAAAACTGCACCGTCCGGGCCGGGTTTGCCGCCGGCCCGCATAATTTGCCATTTACCGGCTTCCGGATCATTGTACCGGATCATTCTGACACAGGGCAGGGACAAAAAAATGGAACCGTCAATCACTCTCTATGCACTTCAGCACTGCGCCCACTGCAAAAGGGCAAAGCAATATCTCGAAAACCGGAATCTGCGTTTTAAAACTGTTTCCGTGGACATGCTTTCTGGCGCGGAGCGAAACGATACCCTGCGGCATTTGCGCCGCATCAATCCCGGGGCCTCGTTTCCGACCCTGGTCATCGGTGATACAGTGGTGATTGGATTTCAAAAGGAGAAAATCGAAGAGGCTCTGACACGGCAAAGCGGCTGACGCGGTTATTTGTTTCTGTCGCTCAGATCAAGGGCGTTTTCACAAATTTTTTTCAGTGCGGATTCCATTTTGGCCATATCAAAAGAATCCGGATCCAGAGTCTGCATCATGCCCAGTCCAAGCCCCAGGGCCAGCAGGATTACCGGCAGCTGTTCGGTGAGTTCAGACTCCAGTTCTTCGGCCTCCACGCCCTGCTGCAAATATTGGCTGATAAACGAACGCAGGTTGCGGTAGAATTTCTTGATAATATCGGCACATTCCTGATTGTTCTGGGCCTGGGCAAAATAATTGATCAGCAGCAAAAAAAAATCCGGATTGTCCACGGGTACAAAGGTGATGTTCTCCAGATGGGCAAACAGCTTGTCCCTGGATGAATCCAGGGGAGCCATGGTCTGCATGACCTGGTCGTTGGATTTGCGGAAAGTTTCCTTTAAAACCTGCAGCAGGATATCCTGCTTGTTTTTAAAGTAATGGTAGATCACTCCGGTGCTCACACCGGCTTCTGCGGCCACGTCCTTGATGGAAAGCTGCAACACCCCCTTTTCCACGATGCATCTGCGTGTGGTCGAAATGACCTGCTCCCGCCTGATCTGCTCCATTCCAACTTTGGGCATGGTGTATTTTCACTTTCTCTGGCTGATTAAACTGTTGCTCGGTAAATGAAACACTGATTTTATAGCCCTGTTTGCGGCCCGCCGTCAAGGCCACATTTGGCCCTGTGCCGTCTGGGGCCGGGTGTGTGTCAGGGCAGATTCTTTTTGACATATTCTGCTATCCGGAATTTGCGCTCCAGACCGGCTGCATTCATGTACCGGATTTTGCCGAAGATCTCCCTTTCCTTCCAGCCCCGGTCATGACGGCCGAAGCACCAGGCCACCCCGGCAAACCCGTTGGGATCCCGGCCGTCTATCTCATAGCGGTTGTTTAGCCAAAGCATGGTATCAAAGGCCGATTCCGGGGTTTCTGACCATTCAATGATTTTTTTGCCCCAGTACATGCGCATGTAATTGTGCATCTTGCCGGTGGCCGCCATTTCCGTCTGTGCAGCGTTCCAGTACGGGTCATGGGTTTGTGCGGCTTCAAACTGCTCCGGGGTATACATAAACGCACGCGCGTCATGCCTGTGGGCGTCCAGGCTCTTTTGCGCCCAGGCCGGCACGGCACTTTCGTAGCTGTCATAGCCGGCATTGTACCATACAAAATTGACCGCCAGTTCCCGGCGCACCACCAATTGCTCGATAAACGCCGCTTTGGCCGGTTCGGCAATATCTGCATTTCGGATTTGCAAAACAATATCCACGGGCGAAATCTGTCCGAAATGCAGATACGGGCTCAGATTCGACTGGCATCCGGCTGCCGGGTCCCTGGCCCGGCTCGGATAATCGGCCAGTTTTTCGGCAATAAACACAGAAAGCCGCTCCCGTGCCCGGTCCTGGCCGCCTGTAAACAAAACAGACGCATCAGAAAGGCTTTGCTTGTAGCCCAGCCCTGTGCAGACCTTTTCGGGATCAATATCCAAAGAAGGTTCAAGAGAGCATTGGCCGTGAATTTTAATCCCGGGCGGATCTGCAGAATCAAGAAATGCATCCAGGTTTTTCATGATCCGCGGACGAAGGGTGCGCGCGGCCGTCTCCTGCTTATCCGATGCCGCGGCCACAGGGACCACCACATCGGTTTCAATAATGGAAAAGGGACATGCCAGCCGGCGCTGAACCTGGTTGCGCCATTGTCGCTGTATTCGCAGATACCCGGTATCCGTGACCACCCACGCGGCATTCTCAGCCAGTTTGCAAACTCCGGTAACCATGTCCGCGGTTTCCATGACAAAGCAGATGCCCAGGTTTGCAAGGTCTTGCTGCACCTGGGCCAACCCCTGGAGCATGAACCGGTAGTGCCGGTATCCGGCCCCGGGAAATTTGGGCAGCAAAACAAAGCCCACCACCAGGGGTTTGTCAAGGTCATTTGCCCTTTGGGCCGCAAACTCCAGGGCATGGTTGCATCGGGTGCGCTGGGCCTGCTGCATCCAGTAAAGCACATATGCGCCGGATTCGGGCAAAATCCCGGCAAAATGGGTGATGCGTTTGTCATGAATCATTGATCCTCCTGATTTTTCCGTATAATTCAAACTTACCAACGCAACCCGGCAAAACACAACAAAACAATAAAACCGTTTTTTTGAAACCGAATTGTCATAAAAAAAACGTCGTTTAACCCCTTTAACTTTGTTTTGAATTGCGCTATAGTGTTATTTTCTAATTCAGTTATCCGTTGAACCCATGATCTGCAAACCCCAAGCAAAAGGAGTGTACTATGTCCAATGCCTATGAAGCGGCCTACCAGCGTTCCCTCGATGATCCGGAAGGCTTCTGGGGCGAAATTGCCGAAGACTGCCACTGGTTTAAAAAATGGGACCGGGTGCTGGATGATTCCAACAAACCCCTCTACAGGTGGTTTACCGGCGGGAAGATCAACACCTGCTACAATGCCCTGGATTTCCACGTGGATGACCGGGGCCGGGGCGATCACCTCGCCCTGATCTATGACAGCCCTGTGACAAACACCATACGCAAATACACCTATGCGGAACTTCGCGACATTGTGGCCCGGTTTGCCGGGGTTCTGACCAATAAGGGCGTGACCAAGGGCGACCGGGTGATTATCTATATGCCCATGATTCCCGAAGCCCTTGTGGCCATGCTGGCCTGCGCCCGCATCGGGGCCATTCATTCGGTGGTTTTCGGCGGTTTTGCCGCAAAAGAGCTTGCCACCCGCATTGATGACGCCCGGCCGAAAGTCATGGTGTCGGCATCCTGCGGCATCGAGGGCCAGCGCGTCATTGCCTACAAGCCCCTGCTGGACGAAGCCATCCGGCTATCGAAACACAAGCCTGAATCCTGTATCCTCTATCAGCGCCCCCAGGAACATGCACCGCTTAGCGAGGACCGGGACTCGGACTGGGAGGAAGGCATGAAAAACGCCTCTCCTGTGGACTGCGTGCCCGTGGAAGCCACAGATCCGCTTTATATCCTTTACACCTCGGGCACCACCGGCCAACCCAAAGGCGTGGTCCGCGACAACGGCGGACACGTGGTGGCCCTGAAATGGAGCATGAAAGCCATTTACGACATTGATGAAGATGATGTCTGGTGGGCGGCTTCTGACGTGGGCTGGGTTGTGGGCCATTCCTACATTGTCTACGCCCCGCTGTTTAAGGGATGCACCACGGTCCTCTTTGAGGGAAAACCCGTGGGAACCCCGGATGCCGGGGTATTCTGGCGGGTGATTTCCGAGCACAAGGTAAAATGCATGTTTACCGCGCCAACAGCCTACCGGGCCATACGGCGCGAAGATCCCCAGGCGGAGCTGCTGCACCAGCACGACCTTTCGCATTTCAAGATCCTGTTTCTGGCCGGAGAGCGCTCTGATCCGGCCACCATTCAGTGGTCGGAAAAACATTTAAATGTTCCCGTCATTGACCACTGGTGGCAGACCGAAACCGGCTGGGCCATTGCCGCCAACTGCATGGGGCTGCATTTCTTTCCGGTCAAGTACGGATCGCCCACCAAGGCAGTTCCCGGCTGGGACGTGCGGGTGCTGAATTCGGCCAACGAGGAAATGCCGCCGGGCGAAATCGGTGCGCTTTCGGTCAAACTGCCCCTTCCTCCGGGCACCCTGCCCACCTTGTGGGAAAACGACCAGCGCTACATTGACGCTTATCTCAAGGAATATCCGGGCTATTACAAGACCGCGGATGCCGGCATGATCGATGAGGAAGGCTACATTTACGTGATGTCTCGAACCGATGATATCATCAACGTGGCCGGACACCGTCTGTCCACAGGTGCCATGGAAGAAGTGCTGGCCTCTCACCCGGACGTGGCCGAAGCCGCGGTGCTCGGTGTCCATGATGAACTCAAGGGCCAGGTGCCCGTGGGCTTTCTGGTGCTCAACGCCGGAGTGGCAAAGGAAAAGGAAGAGATCTTAAAGGAAGTGGTGGCCATGGTGCGCGACCAGATCGGTCCGGTGGCCGCGTTTAAAAAAGCCGCTGTTGTCAAGCGCCTGCCCAAGACGCGTTCGGGCAAAATCCTGCGGGGCACCATCCGGAAAATCGCAGACCAGCAGGAAGTCAAAACCCCTGCCACCATCGATGATCCGGCCATCCTGGACGAAATCCGGGAAGTACTGGCCGAAATCGGCCTGGGAAAAACCGCAAGCTGATACAGCAATGCCGCTCGCGGCATGATGTGTGTTTGCCGATGGCCCGGCAAAACGGGCCGTCGGCAAATCCATTATTTGAAACAAAACACCCGGGGCCTCTGGCCGTGCTCAGGCAAAATAGAGCCGGGACAGGTTTTCTGCAATACAGGCGGGCTTTTCACTGCCTTCCACCTCAATGATCACCCGCCAGGTCAGCTGGACCCCGCCTGTGACCTCATCTACTGCCAGAAGGGTCATCCCGGGCCTGACCCGGCTGCCGGCGGGCACGGGCGCGGCAAACCGGACCCGGTTTAACCCATAATTCACCGTCATCCGGGCAGGCGGCAGTTCAACGGTATCTTCCATGATGCGGGGCAGCAGGGAAAGGGTCAGAAAGCCGTGGGCAATGGTGGTGCCAAAGGGCGACTCTTTTGCGGCGCGCTTCTCATCGAGATGAATCCACTGGTAATCGCCTGTTGCTTCTGCAAACAGGTTGATCTGCTCCTGGGTGACCGGATACCAGTCACCCACTGCAATTTCCTCTCCGATTTTCGCCTTGAGTTGTTCAACTGTTTCAAATCTGATCTTTGCCATAAAAAACAGGCTCCTTTTTATCTGAGTACCAGGGTGTGCTGAGTGTTTTCGGAAATGGCGCTGTCGCTGAACCACCAGTAGAGCTTGCTGCCGTCCATAAAGGCGTCCACCTGGTCTTTTTGATGGGGACTCAACAGTCTTCCGGTCACACCGCCGGGCAAAACCGCGGCCACTTTGTCCGCATCGGCCATGTCAACAACCATGCGCAGCGACGCACAATGGGTCACCTCAAAGGGATTTTGGTAATCATACCAGCCGCGGCAGAGGGTTTCCCCTGAGCCGGGCATGGGCATGGGTCCGGTGCCCATCAGGGTCTTGCCCAACCCCTGACGCCGGACCGGATGGACCAGTTCCAGGGTATGAACCTGTCCCCACTGCCACTGATCCATGTCTGTTCCAAGGTCGTCCTGCAGTGCATCACGGGCCTGCAGGGCCGCCTGCCTGAAAAGTTCGGCCATGGTTTCGGTTTTCTCCGGGGTCTTTTTGTTGTCAAACCACGGAGACCGGCCGGAAAGCACCATCTGCTGGAGCCGCTCCTGCCAGAAATACCAGTTATTGAGCATTCTTTGAGCGGTTTCGGATCCGAGTTCATCTTCAAACACAAGCCTTGCAAACCGGATATACACGGACTGAAACACTGCAGGGGCCGCCTGGTCCGGGTCGTCAAAAAAATCCCAGTCTGCAAGAATTTGCCCCATCTTCCGGGTCTCATCTCCGGCCAGAAGGGCCCGGGCCATGACCGGGGCGATCTTTTCAGCCATGGAATTATAGGTATCGCGCTGGTACTGCCAGTGGGTATCCGCGTCTTTTGGTCCGGAGCCGGCCATAAGTTCTTTCAGGCGCTCATATCTGTAGGAGGGAGCGAAAAATGAGGAATAATAAAAAGGATAATCAGCAGCCACGGTTTTGTGATTGCAGGTGCCCAGCCAGTTTCTTTCCGGATTGGTGCTGTGGGGCATCTGGTTTTGCGAAATCCAGCCGACCCAATTGTCCCTGTCGTCTGTGACCTTGCGCGGGAAAGTGCCGTCATTGTCTGCGCGAACCGGAATTTTGCCCGAGGCCCGGTATCCGATATTGCCCCGGCTGTCGGCAAACACCCAGTTGAGACACAGCATGGGGATCCGGGAAACGGCATTGTGTAAATCCGCGGCGGATTCTGCAGTGATCACGTCAGCCAGTCCGATTTCTGAAGACATGGTTTCTGCCGGCGCCCAGCGAAGGGTGATGACACGATCTGAATCCAGCCCGGAAAACACGCCGGACACCACGGGCCCCCTTCGGGTGCGGCGAATGTCAATCTTTTCTTCGCGCATATTGCCCGGGGCATCCTTGTCCTTGATGCGCAGGATTTCAGTGATGGTTTCAAACGGCACCGAATCCCCGCCTTCCATGTAATGATCCGGATTGTCCGTATCCACGGTTTCCACGTAAAGATCCTGCATGTCACCGTAATTGTTGGTCATGGCCAGGCTGACATGTTGGGTGCGGCCCATGGCCATTCCCGGCAGCCCCGGAATGTTGACGCCCACGGAACGGATCTCCGGGGTAATGATTCCCAGGGGATACCAGACACCCGGCAGCAGCCTGGGATCAAGATGCGGGTCCCCGGCCAATATCGCCCCGCTGCCGCCGGATAGCACCGGACTCACCGCCCAGTTGTTGCTGCCCAGATCCAGGCGCATGGGCGGCAGGCTTTCACCCCGGCGGACCGGGCCGCCAACGGCGGCCTGCCTGTAAAGAAGAGGATCCCCGGGCAATTGGTAATCGAAATCTCCGTCATCCTCCGGATCATCCGGATTGATGTTCACCGGCAGAACCTGCCGGATCCGGTCCGGACCCACGGCTTCCAGAAGCCCAAGGGCCGTGATTTCCGTGCTCAGGTTGGCGGATGTGCTCCAGGCCATGTAATAGAGAATCGAAAGGGAATCGGCAACCTTCCAGGGTTCAGGCTCGATGCCGGCCAGCCGGAAAGCCAGGTGAACGTCTTTCGGGGTTTTTTCAATAAAAGCGTTAATACCGGCCACATAGGCTTCAAAAAAGCGGCGGGTTTTGTTATCCAAAAGCTGCGCCTGCTTTTTGGCGATTCGATGCAGGCCGATGGTGCGCATTTTAATATCCAGCGCCCTGGCCTCGGCCCCGGCCAGTTCGCAGACCCGGCCCTGGGCCATCAGGCGGGCCAGGTGCATGGAAAACAGCCGGTCCTGTGCGGTCACAAACCCCTGGGCTTTAAGGGCGTCCGGGAGGTTTTCCGCATAAACATAGGCCATCTGCTTTTCATCCCGCTTGACCGTGACCGGCGCACTGAGCCCGGAAATCTCCAGTTCACCGTCCTTTTTATAATCATTGAAATACAAAAGCCCCAGATAGACACCCCCGGCGGCAAGCATCAAAACGGCTGCCCCGGCAACAAGACCCCTGATCCATTTCACGGTGACTGGCTCCTTGGTTGATGGTTTCGTAAAAAGCTTTTTACCGGGTCCGCAGTTTTTGCAGGAAGTAAGTTTTTAGATGGCGCCGTAAAAGTTCAAGATCAAGGCTTGCGCGATTGCCGAAGCAGGCAGGTCAACAAACCCGCATCCTGACGCCTAGATTTCGCAGGCCTCTTCTTTGGCCTTGGCCTTGCGGTTTTCAACATAATGCGCTGCTGCCAGCGCGGCCATGCATCCGTCAGCACAAGACAAAACGATCTGGCGGGCGTATTTCTCCCGCAAATCCCCGATGGCATAAATACCGGCAATGCTGGTGGCGCACTGCTCGTCTGTGACCACAAACCCCTCGGAATTGAGTTTCACCCCTGCGGGCACCAGCTCATTGTTGGGCACAAACCCGATAAAAATGAAAACACCGTCAACGGGCAAATCCCGCTGTTCACCGGTCTGTGTGTCTTTTAAGCGCAGATTGTTCACCCCGGATTCATCTGCCTGGATCTCGGACACCACCGAATTCCAGAGCACTTCCATATTGCAGTCGTCTTCCACGCGCTTTTGCAGAATCATGCTGGCACGCAGTGCATCCCTGCGATGGATGATATAAACCTGTTTTGCCAGCTTGGCCAGATAAAGCCCTTCCTCGCACGCGGAATCACCGCCGCCGACCACGGCTACATTCTTGTCCCTGAAAAAAAATCCGTCGCACACGGCGCAATAAGACACACCCTTGCCGTACAAGGTATTTTCCCCGGGCACCCCGAGCTGGCGAGGACTGCCGCCGGTGGCCAGGACAACCGCATGGGTCCTGATCTGCCGGCCCCCGGCCAGGCGCACGGTGTGAAAATCAAGACCCGGCTCCACTGCGGTGACCTCGTCTGAGACCTGCTCCAGGCCGTAGGATGCGGCATGCTCGGCAAACTGCATGGCCAGTTCAGCCCCGCTGATGCGGGTAAAACCCGGATAGTTTTCCACTTCGTCTGAAAGGTTGATCTGCCCGCCGGGAGCGCCCTTTTCAACCAACACCGTCTTTAACGCCCCGCGCATGGCATAAATGGCCGCGGACAGCCCTCCGGGACCGCCCCCGATGATTACCAGATCATATATTTCATTGTCTGACATCGCAAACGCCTCCTCTTAAAAACCATTATAAATCACAAAAAAACCGTTTAAATACAGGCCAATGGTAGCCCCGGAACCATGAAATGTCAAACCGGGGCAGCAAATTGTCAATTTCTCCAGCGCTCGAGATTATCAAGAAAGGTTCTGGCCCGGCGGATGTTTTGTTGCAGTTTGGGGTCATCGGGCCTGAGTTCCAGGCCCTGCTCCCAGGTTTTCAAAGCCTTTTGCAGATCGCCGCGGGTATACAAAAAACGGCCGCGCTCCAGCAGGGTTTCGACTTCCCTGTCAATCCGGTTCTCCAGCCGCCGGCGTCGATCCTTGACCTGCCCTGGTTTGAACGCCTGCATCTCTGCAAGGATTTTTCGGGCTGCCGGCAGGTTGCCGTTTTCCATGGCCCGGTTGAAATCCCGGGCCATGCTTGACCACTTTTCCTCTTTTCGGGTTTCTTCCTTTCGGCTGGATTCAACCCGCAGGTCCTGACGATGAAGATGAATTTCAGCAAGCAGATTCCGGGCGGCGGTGCTTGGCACCAGGCGGTTTGAAAGGCTCAGAACCCGGCCGGCGATGTCGAATTGCCGGTCCCTGATGGCCTGCTGCCCCTTTTCAAAAAGCCGGGTCGCGGCCTGCTCAACAGCTTCTTCAAATTCCCGGTACCTGCGGCGCGATCCATAGCTGTCATGCCGGGCATAAAACAGATTTTCCCGGTTATCGCGGATGGCAAGCAGATAGCGGCCCCGCTCCAGCAGCAATTCAAGTTCATTGTCAAAAATGACCTGCCGGCGCAGGGACTCGTATTGCTTGAACTTTTCTTTCAGAACCGGCGCATCCGGAAACCGGTCACGGGCCATTTGAATTTCGGTCACCGCCTTTGCCAGCCGGTTGTCGTCTGCATATTCCCGGGCCCGGGCAAGGCTCCGCGCGATACATTCCTGCCGTTCACCGGTGCAGTCCGGCTGTTTTACAAAACCCGCGCACCCTTGTAAGGCAACAGCGGCCATCAGAAAAAAAACAAGAACAACAAAGCCACGCATCATTTTTACAATCCGCCCTTTCAAGCACACGCCGGGGAAGCGGCTTCGGCATCGGACCGGTGCATCCAGCCCTTGACGATCATCACCTCAACACCATTGCTAAAGCCCTTGACCTGGATGCGACGGGTCGTATGCGCCTGGACCGGAAACCGGGCGGCAACGTGCTGATAAAAATCCCTGTCAATCAGTATCTGACCGGCATCCGCCAGATCGCACAAGCGCGCGGCCAGGTTGGCTGGCTGTCCAACCACCGTGTACTGGAGCCGATCACGGGACCCGAACAATCCGGCCAGTACAATGCCGCTGCTGATGCCCACCCGCACATCCAGACAAGGAAGATTTTCCCGTCTGCGTTCTTCGTTAAACGCTGCAATGCGCTGCTGGATCTGTAATGCACAGGTCATGGCGTTGTAGCGATGGTCTTTATCGGGCTGGGGGCAGCCGAATACCATCATGGCGCAGTCACCGATATATTTGTCCACGTTGCCGTTGCAGCTATGACAGATCTCTGCAAACCTGGCGAAATAAAGGTTTAATATCCTGGCGATTTCCTCAGGGCTGCGGGATTCGCTAAAGGCCGTATAACCGGAAAGATCGGCAAACAGGACACTGGCCTCCTCCCGGCAGCCTTCCCGGCCAAGATCAGACGGTTCCTTGTCCATGTACCGGGCCGCCACCGGATTGCTGACAAAACGGGAAAAGGTGCGCTCCACCCGGAGCTTCTGCTCCAGGTCGGCGGCCATGCGGTTAAACGCATCGGCCAGGGCGGCAAATTCGCCCTTATAATGTTCCTGCATGCGAAAGCCGTAGTCACCCGATGAAATGGCCTCTGCCCCCTGAATCATTTCATTTACCGGCTTTCCCAGACTCCGGCCCAGCCGGATGGCCGCCAGTGTGATGGTAAGGACCAGCAGGGCCACCACAATACCCCCGGAATAGACCACCCGATTTTTGCCTGCCGCCAGTTCCGATCGATCCAGACCCACCCACGCGGTTGCCCCCACCACATCCTGAAACACAACAGGTGCATGAAACCAGACGATATCGCCCTGCCCCCTGACCGATCCCCCGGTTCGGGAGGCTTCTGCACTCTCAATTTGATGCATGGGCAGATCTCTGCCGGCATGGGCAAGAATTTCATGATCCCGGCTGACCAGAGCGGCGGCAGCCACCGAAAGATTTTCATTCAAGGAATTGACCAGACTGGCCAACCCGAGTTCATCCTCGGTAAAAACGCCCTCAACAGAGCCGGCGCTGAGCTGGGATGCGAGCATGGTTCCGGTTTGCGCAAACTGATTTTCCAGCAGCGCAAATTGCCTGTGAACCAGGCTGTAACCAAGAATACAGGAGGCAATCAGCACCAGGGCGGTCATGACCAGGGCCAGCTTATGTCCGAAATGCCATTTCATTGATTTTAATATCCATTTTGCGGTCCAACCCCTTTATACCTGAATCCGGGTATGTGTCAACTCTATAAAAACAAATATGATTTCAACCGGTTAATAAAAATCGAAAAACAGGCAAGCAAATAAATCCCATATCGCCGGATAATTGTTTGTGTTTGCATCCAGACAGGAGTGTGGTATATTTTAAGCATATGCTCGAAAAATAAAAAATTTGCTCTTTTGGCAACGTGTTGAAATTCTAAAACCCGGGCTGCCTGTTATCAGAAAGGCTCCGAGCAAAGCGAACAAAGATTGAAGGTGCGCGACAAAATGGGGATGTGGGACCGGACGGGGAGCATATTTTTATTTCCCGGCACCCCGCCGGAGATCATCTCAGTGGGAAGCCGGGAATTTTTCGGGTTTTGTGTTTTTTAAAAATTAAAAACCCTTGCTTCTGCTGCGATATCAATGATGGCCGGCGCACCCCCAAGATACATATTGGAAAAAAACTTGCTCTCGTCCACCTGACGAGATTTGGCGCAGGGGATTCAGACGCCTGCCGGGACTTCCTGTTCCACCAGATACGGCAAATAATCATTGGGACAATCGCCGGTCTGGGTCCGGACGGTCAGGTCCCGGCCGGAATCAGCCCAGTTCACGCCGCCGTCGACCAGAAAAAGGTCCACCTGGTGGTTTTTATCATGGGCTACCTTGGCAAACTGAAAACACCGGGTAGCGGCTTCATTGTCGTCTCTGCCGAGAATGAAAATAAAGCGGGCCATTGGGTTATCCTCCTTGGTTAAATGATGAAACGCAAACACAAACCAGAACTGTCAAGTTTGGAATATGAGATATAACACAAAACTTTTCATATGATGTAACACGTCTGCAATGATTTTGCAAAATATGAAATCCGCACGGATTTCCCCTGACAGATGCGGTTTGTATCAAACAGGCAACACATCGGTCCATATGGATTTGGCCCTTATTTTGCATTGGTGTAACCCTGGCTTGTTTGATTGATTGCTGAAAAAGCAACTGAAATAAAAACCCCAAAACCCAACAAGGAGGCCGATCATGAAAAAAGGTGAACACCTGGTAATCATTGGCTGCGGCGGCGTGGGCGGACCGACGGCCATGCTGTCGAGAAAACTCATGCCAGATATTGACATCACGGTGATCCGGGCGGAAAAACGTTTTATTGTCAGGTGAGCGCTTCCCCATGTGGTGGCCGGTCTGGCCCCCGGAGAAGCGATTGTCAATCCGGACAAGATGTTTTCCGACAACAACATTGAAATGCGGATCAACCGGGTCAACAGCATTGACCCAGAGAAAAAGCAGATCACCCTGGATGACGGCAAAACCATTTCCTATGACAAGCTGGTGCTGGGCATGGGGGCAAGTCCTTTTATGCCGCCCATCGACGGGGTTGATAACAACGGGGTGTTTAGCCTCCGGGCCCTTGGCGATGCGGAAAAAATCCAAAACTACATGGAAACCCGCAATCCGTCGAAACTGGTATTTGTGGGTGCCGGATTTATCAGCCTTGAGGTGGCGGCCCTGGTCAAGGAGATGAAAGGCAAAAACTATCAGGTGGACGTTATAGAACTCATGGACCATCCCCTGCCCCTGATGCTGGACCCTGAAATGGGCAAAACCATCCATACCCACCTGGTGGACAACGGATTTCAAATGCATATGGGCCGCAGGGTGGAAAAAATTCTCGGGGAAAACGGGCAGGTCACCGGTGTGCAGCTCGACGACGGCCAAAGCGTGGACGCGGATATGGTCTTTATGAATGTCGGCGCCCGCCCCAACCTTGAACTGGCGGAAAATGCAGGCATTGAAATGGGCCGGTTCGGAATCCGCGTCAATGAATTTTTGGAAACATCAGACCCGGATATCATGGCAGGTGGTGACTGCATTGACAACTATCATTTCATAACCAAGCGATCCACAGGAACCCAGCTCCGGGGACCGGCGGTCATCCAGGGCCGGCTCATTGCCAAGCGCCTGGCCGGCTATGAGATCCCGTTTCCCGGACTGCTGGGCAACAGTGCGGTCAAGATTTTTGACAAACATGTGGCTGCCACCGGGTTTAGCGAAACCCAGGCCCGTGAAGAAGGCTTTGAGCCCGTGAGCGCCACTGTTGAATCCCGCAGCAAGCATGGCATGATCCCGGGTGTTCAACCATGGACCCTGAAGCTGGTGTTTGACAAAAAAACCCATAAGCTCCTCGGCGGCCAGATCATCAGCAGCAGCGGGGAGCCGGTCAAGGAAATTGATGCAGTCAATGCCCTGATTGTGGGCGGTAAAACCATTTCCGAACTCACCACCTTGATGTGCGCCGGAAATCCGGATTGCTCCTCGGAGCCCAGTGCCGAACCCATAACCCTTGCAGCAGAGCAGGCCCTGCAAAAAGCGGGCAAGCCTGCGTAAGCATACAAAAAAACGTTACAGTAACGCTACCTTGCGTTTAAAGGCAATTGCCCCGGTGCGCGTCATTATGGCACACCGGGGTTTTGCATTTGAACAATTTCAATTGGACAATAAAGCCGGAACCATGTATGAACCTTAAGATAAAAATTGAACGCAAATTCCAGATCATACCCGAATACCCCAGCAAGGAGCCTTTGAAATCTTTATGCATACCAAAAACGCAGGCATTCTCCTTGTCCTTGTCTGCCTTGCCCTTGCTTTGCTGATTGTCTTTTTTCGGCTGAGTACACCTCAAAACCAGGATGCACCACTGACCCAATCCAGTCTTGTTCTGGCCCACGACAAGGGCAATATGCCATGGTTTCACCAAAGCTTTTCCCGCCAGGGCAAAAAGGCGGAATCAGAAATCGGCACCGGCTTTATCCCGGCGGCATCGCCGAGCACTGACCTTTATATGAGTCAGATGAAAGCCCGGCTGCCCACCCCCCGGGCCCCTGCACTATTTACCTGGTGGTCGGCATGGCGGGTAAAAGAGCTTGTGGAAAAAGGACTGGTCAGTGACCTGACCCATATCTGGGACCGGTATGCGGATGAATATCCCCGGGAAATCCGGGATGCCTATACCATTGACGGAAAAGTTTACGGATTCCCCTACAGCGTTGAATACTGGCCCATATGGTACAACAAGCCCCTGTTTGAAAAACTGGGCATCAAGGAGCCGGAAACATGGGGGGAGTTCATGGCAGCCTGCCGGAAATTAAAGGCCGCTTCCGTGCCGCCGGTTGCCACGTCTCTGCAGATGAAGTGGTATGCCTGCATCTGGTTTGCAGCCCTGGTCATGGGCGAAGACCCCCTGCTCTACGAGCAATTATGCAATGGCGAGGTCAGGTACACGGATATGCGGGTGAAAAAGGCCATGACAATCTGGGCAGACATGATCGGGAAAGGCTATTTTACCGACCCGTCCCTGAACCTGTTTACCAACGGCGGCCATCTGTGGAACAACGAGGCTTTTGGCATGGTGCTGTGCGGTTCCTGGTATTATTCTACAATACTTCGCCGGCAGGGAGTCAAAAAGGCCGATATCGGCGTCTTTATCCTGCCGCCGCACAATCCAGCGGCTCAAAAAAGCATCATGGATGAGAAATAGCCCATGAGACTCAAAACCCGCCTGCTGATTGTCATTTTCGTGGTCATCTCCGGTCTCATCGGGATTTCCGCGCTGTCGGGCTGGCTTTTGTACAAGGTCCATGAGTTGAAAGCAGCTGAAACCCTCTGCGGCAGAACCATGGACGGGGTGGCCATTCTCAAACGGCTGACCAGCCAACTGCTGATCACCGAAACCCTGGACAATGCGCATTCCCGGTGGCAAACCGCTTACAAATCCCTTGAAAGGCAAATAAAGGCCCTGAATTTGTCACCTGAGGTACAAAACCTTCTGAAAACTGAATCCCAGAAGGGCATGCTCGTTTCCATGAACGCATTCTGGCAAACCACAACCCGGCGCCTGGACCGGGTGAATCACAACATGGCCGGTCTTTTCCAAAACCCGTCTCCTTCCAGGGACGGACTGATCTACCAGTATTTTGACACCAGGGATTACAAGATCCTGCGGATCAAAAAACAGGTGGATGAAGCCTCCCTGTATCTGGGTTCGGAGTTTGAATCCCGGCTTTCCGAACTGATTGAAATGGTGGACAGGGAAATTGACAGGCAGTTAACACTCACGGCCAGAAACATCATCCTGCTCACCCTGCTGATTTCCGCGGCGGTATGCCTGATTTTAACCCTATTTCTATCCAGGCTCCATTTTCACCTTCAGACCTGGCACAAAGCAATGCAGACCTTGGGCAGCGGGGGCTTTCCTGAAAAACTGCCCCTCACCGGCGATCACGAGCTCAACCGGATTGCCGGAGCAATCAATCAAAGCTCAGAGAATCTGGCTGCCATCCATGAGGAACTGCAAAAACGCATTTCTGAACTCCACCGGGCCAAGGAGGAGGCGGAATCGGCCAACCGGGCCAAGGGCCTGTTTCTGGCGAAAATGACCCATGAACTAAAAACCCCCCTGAACGCAATCATGGGATTTTCCCGACTGGCAGCCCAAAGCGTTCAGACAGATGCGGTGCAGCAAAAACAGTTGGCCAGCATAAACCGCAATGCCGGGCACCTGCTGGCGCTGATCAACGAAGTGCTGGCCATGGCCAAAATCGAGGCCGGCAAAGAACAACTCAATGAACAAGCCTTTGATCTGCACGAACTCATGGCTGAAATCGAACAGATGTTTCTGCCCCGTGCCAGGGCAAAGGGTCTTGAAATGATATTCCAGGGCACGTCCCGGGCTCCCCGGCAGATCCGGGCAGACCGGGTCAAACTCTCCCAGATCCTCATCAACCTGATCCAGAATGCCATCAACTTTACCAGCACAGGCAGTATTCACGTTGATGTACTTTGCCCCGGGCCTGAGACAGAAGATCCCACCGGGCTCCGGATGCTTGCTTTTTCGGTTACAGACACGGGATGCGGCATCGACCCCGCAGCCCGTGAGTCCATATTCAAGCCTTTTTTCCAGGCCGAAACCCGCCACCGCACAAGCCAGGGAACCGGTCTTGGCCTGGCCATCACCCGGAACTATATTTCCATGATGAACGGGACCCTCGAGGTGAACAGCACACCGGGAAAAGGCACCTGCTTCCGGTTTGACATCCCCCTGACCGAGATGACCCAAACCGACCGGCCGGATGCAGACACCGGCAAAAAAAGCCACCCTCCCGGGGTTTTTTACACCCAGGGGGATCTGTTTATCAACCCGGCTTGCCAGCCAGAGGGAAGACAAAAACCTGAAAAACCCGATTCACTGGCCCGGAAAATGGACGAAGATGAGATTGCGTCCCGGCTGGTATGCGTGCCGGCCCATATTGTCGAGGAAATGGAAAAAGCGGCGCTCTGTGCTGAAATCGACCGGCTGATGACACTTATCAACGCGGTCAGGGACCATGACGTCAAACTCGCCGCTGTTTTTTCCCAACTGGCAGACACGTTTGACTATGACAGCCTGCTGCATCTGCTGCGGTGCAGCTCTCATCCAACCTCTTATTGCCTTGCAAATTCCCATGAATTTTGAAAAGCCCGACATCGTGGTAGTGGACGACAACCTGGACAATTTGCGCATCCTTTCCGACATGCTGCGCAATCATGGCTATACCCCCAGACCCGCAGCCAGCGGAACCCTGGCGCTTGACGCTGTGAAGGCCAGCCCGCCGGTATTGATCCTGCTCGACATCATGATGCCGGAGCCGGACGGTTTTGAGGTGTGCCGCCGGCTTAAATCCGGAAATCACAGCCGGGATATTCCCGTGATTTTCATCACCGCCCTGGATCAGCTGGAAAACAAAGTCAGGGCATTTGCCGCCGGGGGAGTGGATTATATCACCAAACCATTTCAGGAAGCCGAGGTCATGGCCCGTATTGACACCCACGTGGGGCTTGTGCGGGCAAAGGAACATCTGCGGGAAACCGAAGCCCGCATGCAAAAACTCCAGAAATATGAAAGCCTGGTGCGCATGGCCGGGGCCGTGGCCCACAGGTTCAACAATGATCTGCAGGCGGTGCTCGGCAACCTGGAAATGGCCGTCACTGACTGCGCATCTGAAGGCAGTGCCCCCCAAACCCTGACTGCAGCCATGCGTTCGGCTGAAAAAGCCGCCGGGATAGCCAGACTCATGGTGACCTATACCGGAAAAATCAGGGGCGATAAAGAATCAATGGATCTGGGCAACTGGTGTCAGGACAATCTGGCAGAACTAAATGCCCTTATGGGCAGCCACCAGGCGCTGGACTGCCGATGGCGCCATCCGGCTCCTGTGATTTTCGCGGATGCCGGCCAGATCCGGCAAATGGTGAGCGCCCTTTTGCAAAACGCCCGGGAGGCAACCGGCAAAAACACGGCAGCAATCGAGCTTTCCATTGATACGGTATCACCTGATGCCATTTTGCAGCAAAATCGTTTTCCGATGGACTGGGTTCCTGAAAACCGGAAATATGCCTGCATCCGGGTAAAGGATGCAGGCTGCGGCATTGCTGAAACCGACATGGAAAAAATCTTTGATCCGTTTTTTACCACCCATTTTACCGGCCGGGGCCTGGGCCTTTCCCTGGTCCTGGGCATTGCCATGGCCCATGGCGGCGGTGTTGGCGTTGAAAGCCGCCCGGGTGCGGGCAGCACCTTTCAGGTGTACCTGCCCGCCGCCCGGGAGCCAAAAGCTTAGAAATCCTTGAACTCATCATCATCCAGCGGGATAACCTGGTCGGCTTTCCGGTTATCGCTGCGCTGTGCGCCGGCCTGCTTTTTGCCGGCGCCATTGGAAATCTTTCTCGTCGTAGAACGGAATTTTTCCTGGTGCTGCACCTGTTTGGATGAGGTGCCTCCCCGGACAGCTGAAATCGCTTTTCCGCTTGCGCCCACCATGGCTTCAAGCTCTGCCACCATTTTTTCCATTTCCGAGGCCTGGGAGGACAACTCCTCTGAGGCGCTGGCCGACTCCTCGGCGTCAGCTGCATTCTGCTGCACCACCCGGTCCATTTCCGAAACCCCGGTATTCACCTGGTCGATTCCCTGGGCCTGCTCTTTGGAGGCTGCTGCAATTTCACCAATCAGACTGCCCATTTTTTCCGCGCTCTGCTTGATGGAATTGAGTTGACCGGCCACTTCATCGGCTACATTGACGCCGTTATCCGCGTTTTTCTGGGATTTTTCAATCAGCTCCGAGGTGTTCTGGGCGGCCTCTGCACTGCGCTGGGCAAGATTTCTGACCTCTTCGGCCACCACCGCAAACCCCTTGCCGGCCTCACCGGCCCGGGCGGCTTCCACTGCGGCATTTAGTGCCAGCAGGTTGGTCTGAAAGGCGATATCATCGATTGTCTTGATGATCTTGGAGGTTTCGCTGGCCGATTCCTTGATTTCATTGATGGCATCATTCATTTTCTCCATGGATGCCACGCCCTTGTCCACAACCTGTGCGGTTTCCTTTACGGCATTGTCTGCCTGCTCTGCGTTATCAGCGTTTTGCTTGGTCTGGGCTGCCATTTCCTCAAGAGAGGAAGAAGTTTGTTCCAGACTCGAGGCCTGCTCGCTTGCACCTTCTGCCTGGGATTGGCTGGAAGAAGCCACCTGGCTGGAAGCCGACGACACCTGCCCGGCCCCGGAGCTCAGTCCGTCGACGATTCTGCGGATGGGCGCGGAAATCGATCGGGTCAGCAGAAGCCCCAGACCCAGGGCCAGCACCACGCCAGCAATCATGGCAAACAGATTTAAATTTCGCAGCGTGCTGGACTGGGACAGAGCCCCGGACACCTCATGTTCCGCGATCTCGTCGTTGATGGCAATGACCTTGTCCAGGCGGCCAAATCCGGCATTCATGTACTCCAGTGCCGGCCCCATGGTTTTTTCCGCGATTTCAGAGCGGAGCTGTGCCGTATCCTGTGCCTCTGCGATCAACTGATCAAAATAATCAAATACCGCATCTGAAGATTCCTGCATTTCCTGAGTAAAAATACGGATCGCCTCCTGCTGGTCGTCATTTTCCACGGCCCGGCGGATATCGCCCACTGTCGCGTGAAATTGCCGGTGGGGACGGTCAATGGCCTTTACAACCCGCTGCAGCTCGGAATTTTGGGTTGAAAACCCGGCAAGCCACTGCCCGGCAGCGCACTTGGTTGCGTCATGACCCCCGGAAAAGGAGTCTCCGGTCAACAGCATGTTGGCGACCCTGACTTCCAGGGAATAATGATCGCCCCGGAATTTCTGCAGGTCCCCCAGAAGCGCATCGGGATTTAAAATATCGCGCGAATCGATTTTTTGATGCATCTCAAAAATCTCGTCATTGACCGCCGCCCACTTGGGGAGAATCTCCATGAACTGGTCCCACTGGCGGGATTCCTCTGCTGTCTGGGGCAAAGGTTCATAGACATCAAAGGCCGCCTTGTATTTCCCACGCATATCATCAATTCCACTATACTGCTGTTTTCGCACTTCCTTGGGAAGATCTGGATCAAGCAAAGTACGCAAATTTAATATAATACCCTGCATGGATTCCTTCATTTCCAGTACACTCTGGATACTCGGCAGGCGGACTGCGCCCACCTCATCCATGGCGCGATCGTTTTGCACAGCCCCGTAATACCCGATGCCGCCCAAAAACAGGGCAACCACTGCAACAATGCAAAATCCCGTGATCAATTTGGTACCCAGCTTCATTTTCTTAAACATGTCCCCCCCCTTTTTTTTGATTTCAAGATGAAAAATGATTCCACCCTTTTTGTTTTACTTGGCATTATCCGGCGAACAGGAAATATTTGGCAAACCTTGAACCGGATCAGAATTTTGACTTTGTGGAGCTGATTTTTACTTTTTTGCTCCTTTGGCAGACCGGCTCAGTTCGAAAAAAGTTTCCATGAGTTCCAGGTTGAGCATGAACCGGACCTGAAACTCCTCGATGCGGATGGGTTTTTCAATACAGTCACTGGCCCCGTAACGAAGCAGCATGAGCCGCTGATATTCGGTCTTGGGTTCGCAAAGGGCCAGAACCGACAACCGGTCTTTTTTAAAATCATTGCGAACAGACTTGATCAGGGCAAAATTTTGATCCGCGCACATCTGCCCGTCAATAATGAGCATCCGGATATCCGGATGCTGCTGCAGGTCCCGGCGCACTTCTTTTTCATTGCGGGCCTCGGTCAAAAAGTGGCCCTTATGGGACAGAAGCCTGCGCATCAGGGTCCGGTTGACCTTTTCCGGGTCTGCAAGAAGAATTTTGAAATTTCGGGCAAACAACACCCGCTTGATCAATTGCAGGATATAATCCAGGTGATATCCGCCGGCATCCGGCACATAATCAATCACATTGGGAAAAGCGGCGATTTGTTTTGCCGAAACCGGAACCCCGTTTGTGATCACAATGGTTGGGATGCCGTCCAGGGGGGCATAGTCTTCCGGGCTTGCCGACAGGTTGAGGATCACTGCAGCCGGCGGCCGGCTGCGGTCAGAGGCTTTTTTTTGCGCCGATTCAACGCTTTGTGCAATCCGGGCGGAGACATCCAGATGGGCATGGAGATGGCCGGCCACGGATTCGGCCAGCAGCGGGTCCGGTTCGATGATCAGGATATTTGACACGGGTTTTTGTCCTTGTTTTTTCGTGCGGATGGTTCCAATGCACGGCCAGAGCCAAGGGGCGGTTGGCCCCCTGAAATTTACTTATCGGGCGGCAAGGCAAAATATTAAGTCAGAAAGGAAGGATGGTAAAAAAAACGGGATGCACAGAAATCGCCGGACGGGGTTTTTCCAAATTGCCGAAAAGAAAAAAGCCCCGGCCGCATCGGCTGCGGCCGGGGCACGGGGGGGGAAACTAGGGGTTCATTTCATATGTGTCTTTTAATGCATAAACATGATTTTCCCAGAATCGCAGAAAACGTTCATGGTCATCCACGGGTTTTCGGATCATTTTTGTGCACCACTGCATCTGGTTTTCCGTGGTATCGGCCTTGGAGTAAAGCTGCAGGGCATATCTGGAAAAATCGCGCACCATAAAGTCAAAAATCTGTTCGAGCAGATCATCTTCAAACTTTTCAATTTGATATTTTTCAATAATGAGCTGGCCATAGGCCACCAGGGTAAAAATCTCGCCCACAGCCAAAAGGAAATCAATGTTTTTGGCCTGCTGTGCATCCGGGGCCGCGTTGACCAGAAACTGCTGAAACACGCCGATCTGTTCCTTGAAGATGTTGACATTGGGCATGTCCACGCTGTTGTAGGCCAGGTTGAAATCATGGAACTGGATCTTGCCCAGCCCCCGGGTGGGGCCCTGGTGGAAAAGAAAGGTGTCGTCTGCCGGATCATCTCTTTTGGGGATTTCCGGAAACTGGCCGGGATTGAAAAAATAATTGGCCATGAACTTGATGACCAGGGCCATGTTCACATGCACGGTGCCTTCCAGCTTGGGCAGGGACCGGATGTCTTTGGCCGCCATTTCAAAATAGACATCCTTTTCAAACCCGCGGGCGGCAATCACGTCCCACAGCTCGTTGATGACCTCTTCACCCTGGGTGGGCACCTTCATCTTGGTAATGGGGTTGTAGAGCAGATACCTGCGGTCCTCTGCGGATGCCGAACGCATGTAGTCCGTTGCCCGCTGGGAAAACAGCTTCATTGCCGCCAGGCGCGCGTAGGCATCCACAAAAAGCTGCTTGATGTGGGGAAAATCCGTGACGTATTTGCCGTAAAGATTTCGACTGGCCGCGTGGTTGATGGCCTCGTAAAAACAATGGGTGGCAATGCCGATGGCCCCCCAGCCGAGGTTGAACTTGCCCACGTTGACCGTATTCAATGCTGAATCCCACGCTTCCCGGCCGTAGGACAGGATTTCATCGTCTGTGACCGGATAGCCGTTTAGCTGATATTCGGCCACATAGCCCTCCCAGTTGACCACGTTTTGCACCAGGTCATAGTTTTCATGCCTGGGATCGGCCACAAAAAAGACATATTCGTCCGTTTCTGAATCCTTGCCAAACGTGGAGACCAGGGCGGCCTCATTGGCGTTTCCGATGTAGTACTTGCCCCCGTCTGCAACGTATTTGTTATCTCCCAGAGGGGTTAAGCTCATGTCCGAGGAATAGAGATCCGCGCCGTGTTCTTTTTCCGAAAGGCCAAAGGCAAAAATGCCGCCGTCTTTTAGCAATTGGGCGGTTTTTTTCTTGATCGCATCATTGTTGCCCATGAAAATCGGCCCCAGCCCCAGGATGGTGACCTGCCAGGCATACCAGTGCGACAGGTTGTAAAAGGCCAGGATCTCGTTGAAATCGCAGTTGCGATAAGTGTCCCACCGCTTGTCCGAATCCCCGTCCACCACGTGCTCCTGCGGGGTCAGCAAAGTGGCAAACACCTCGTTTTCCGCCAGAAACTTTAAAAAATCCGCATACCATCGCCGCTCATGGGCGTCTTCCTTGAGCCGGGCCTTTCCCCTGGACTCGAAATACTCGATGGTCTTTTGCATCAACTCCCTGGACCGGGGATCCAAATGGTCAAATTTTTCTGTTTTCGGATTCAGCAGCATGTTATCTCCTTATATCTGAATTAAAAATATGGGTGACTATATAATGGTTGGAAATTCATAAAAGCACAACAGAACAAAAAGATCAGATACGAACCCGGGCGGGGATTGTCAAGAACAGAATTTTAAAATCCTTTTCATCGCCCGTTATTCTGAACAGAATTGCAATGCATGACCGAACTCAATCCACCGCCCTTCTAACTTCATAAAAGTGACTGTTCGTGCTTGGTTCTATGATTTTCGCATGATGCCGGCCCGGTGGCGGTTTGCTCCCTGCTGACCGCTTGCGCGCTCAATGCGACTCGCAAACCACCCCCGGGCCGGCATCATGGCCG
>NZ_JBSRLA010000050.1:0-28419 GCF_055149105.1 Desulfosalsimonas sp.
TCAAGATCAAGGCTTGCGCAATTTCGAAGAATGCAGCGTACTTATCCGTACGTGAAATTCTGAGAAATTGCGCGTAACGCAGATATTGGACTTTTTACGACGCCATCAAAATTTCCTTGAGAATGAAATTTGCGTGAACTATTGTCAACTGACTTTGCAGGCCTGCGAGAAACCTGATTTCGAAAGATCCGGGCGGCATTGAACAAGATTGAAGAGGGCGTATGAAAATCAGAAAATTTCTTGAAAACAGCAACAAATGCCTGTTTTCCTATGAAGATACCATTCGGGCGGCAGCCGCTGTTTTTGCTGAGCAAAAAACAGACGCCGGCTGTGTTGTGGACCAATCCGGGCAATTTCTCGGGGTTTTTACCAGGGACCACTTATGTGCGGCAATAAGCACCGGCGCGGACCTCGATGGCCCGTTGGGCGGGCATATGTCACGCAATGTCAAAACCTTTCACCCTGATGAGGATATTGCCGATCCCATCGGGATGCGCTGTTCCTGTTTTCCGGTTGTGGAAAGCGGCAGGGCTGTGGGCATCATCGGTGTGCAGGATGTGGCAAAGACCTATCATGATCACTACAAGATGACCCGCAATATCATTGACGCCATTATCCAGTCGTCCAGAAACCTGATTATCGCTGCCGGCCCGGACGGGCGGATCAATTTCATGAACCGGTCGGCAAAAGATGTGCTGGAGGCAAACGGTGAGATGCTTTACGGCAGCAGTATCCACAGGCTCATTCCTGAAATCAATCTGCCCGAGATCATTGAGACAGGAAAGGTGCCCCCGCTTTGCAAGGTGTCGATCAACAAACATCCCTACTTTATCCGCAGTTATCCCATGTGGATCCATGACAAGATCATCGGGGCCGTGGCCATATTTCAGGACACAGCGGATCTGGAAAGCATAGTGGACGAACTCGGGGCGGTAAAGGAGCTTAACAAGGATCTGGATGCCATTATTGAATCTTCTTCTGACGGTATTTTTGTCTGTGACGGCGATGCCAATGTTCTTCGCATCAACAGGGCCTATGACGAAATCACCGGGCTTGATACTTCCGGCTTTTACGGAAAAAACATGAAAAAGCTGGTCAAAGACGGATTTTTTTCCCAATCCGTGACCCTTCTTGTGCTGGAAAAAAAACAGGCCCGGAGCATCATCCAGAAAACCAGCACAGGCAAATCCCTGCTGGCCACCGGAAGGCCGGTTTTTGACGAAAAAGGCCGGATCGTCCGGGTGGTCACCAGCGTCCGGGACATTACAGAGCTTTATGAACTGCAGAACCAGCTTGCCGAAACCCAGAAAATGACCGAACAGTACCGAAGGGAGCTCGATTCCTATAAACTCCGGGATGTCAAAAATGTTGACGGCCTTGTTGTGGGCTCGGAAAAGATGCATGAGCTGGTGGATACCGCCATCCGTCTGGCCGGCGTGGACTCGACCGTGCTGATCACCGGAGAGTCGGGTACCGGCAAAGATCTTGTAGCGGGAATCATCCACACTCACAGCCTGCGGAAGAATCAGCCCTTTATCCGGGTCAACTGCAGTGCCATTCCGCCGAATCTGCTGGAGTCAGAGCTTTTCGGATACGAGGAGGGTGCCTTTACAGGGGCGAAAAAGGGCGGCAAGCCCGGGTATTTTGAAATGGCAGACGGCGGCACCCTGTTTCTCGATGAAATCGGGGACTTGCCCTATGATTTCCAGGCAAAATTTTTGCGGGTCCTGCAGGAATGCGAATTTAACCGTGTGGGCGGGGCGGAATTCAGAAAATTTGATGTCCGGATCATTGCGGCCACCAACAAGGATTTGTTGGAGATGATGCACTCCGGCAACTTCCGGGAGGATCTGTATTACCGGCTGAGCGTGGTTCCGCTGAATATCCCGCCCCTGCGGCAGCGGGCAGGGGAGATCAAATTTCTGGCGGCCAGTTTTTTAAAGCAGTTTAACAGCAGCTATGGTATGGAAAAGCGGTTTTCTCCGGATGTTGTTGATGTTTTTGAGCGTTACAGATGGCCGGGCAACATCCGGGAACTGAGAAATCTGGTGGAAAGGGTGATGGTGATGTCTCCGGATGACGTGATCTCCAGAAAAGACCTTCCGGCATCTGTCTACGGGACAGGGCCCTTGGATGGCGGCAGCCAGTGGCCCGGTTCTCTGAGCGAACTGATGCCTTTGAAACAGGCCACCCAGGGTGTGGAAAAGCAGCTTCTCCGGCAGGCATATGAGACCCTGGGCACCACTCGCGAGATCGCCCGGGTGCTTGGCATCAGCGCGCCTTCAGTGGTTCGCAAGGCTGCAAAGTACGGGATCAAAAGAACCTGATTTTTGGTTTTGCAATAACAGCCGGTTTGCTGTCAAAAAGGCTTTGTTTCATTTCTGCTTTTTGTTTCAAAAATGAAACAAAGCCTTTTTTATCTCTTGTTTCCGCACTTCACGGCTCTATCATGCGTGTGATTTCCCCGGGTTTGTTTTGAAAATGAAACAAACCCAAACCCCGTCCAGGCGCAATCCTGTTTTTTAAATCCCTCCCAAAAAAATGCTTTTCCCGCTGCCCGCAGGGGTTGCCGCCTTTCCCGACAGCGGCCTGCCGCCGGCGGGCCATGCTTGTGGCACGCTTCCTGCTGAATGCCGTTATTTCCAAAAAACGCTTGTTCAGATCGCGATAACAACAATTTTCGCAATGGAGGTTTGGGTAGATGAAAACAGGAAAAGAATATGAAGACAGTTTGCGAAAGCTAAATCTTAAGGTTTTTCTCTTTGGTCAAAGGGTGGAAAACATCGTTGATGATCCTGTGATCCGGCCGTCAATGAATGCTGTCAAGCTCACCTATGACCTGGCCCATCAGCCGGAATATGAGGATCTGATGACCGCCACGTCCCATATCACCGGGAAGAAAATCAACCGGTTTACCCATATTCACCAGAGCACCACCGATCTTGTGAAAAAGACCAAGATGGGGCGGCTGCTGGGCTCGCTCACGGGCTGCTGTTTCCAGCGGTGCGTGGGCATGGATGCCATCAACGCCCTTTCCATCACCACCTACAACATCGATGAAAAATATCAGACCAGCTATTACAAGCGGTTTTTGCAATACCTGGAATATGTCCAGGAGCAGGATCTGGTTTGCGACGGGGCAATGACCGATCCCAAGGGTGACCGGAGCCTGCCCCCGAGCCGCCAGCCCGATCCTGACGCTTTTCTTCACGTGATCGCCGAAAATGACGACGGCATTGTGGTCCGGGGCGCAAAGGCCCATCAGACAGGTGCGGTCAATTCCCATGAAATCATCGTGATGCCCACCATTGCCATGCGGGAACAAGACAAGGATTACGCAGTATCCTTTGCATTGCCTGCGGATGCCGAGGGCATTTCCTACATCTACGGCCGCCAGTCCTGTGACATGCGAAAGCTCGAAGACGGGATGATCGACCGGGGAAACCAGCATTATGGGGGCCATGAGGCCCTTGTGGTCTTTGATGATGTTTTTGTTCCCTGGGATCGGGTGTTCATGTGCCGGGAACATGAGTTTGCCGGTGAACTCGTGGAGCATTTCGCCTCCTATCACAGGCAAAGCTATGCCTGCAAAGCCGGCGTGGGAGACGTGCTGATCGGCGCAACCCAGCTGGCCGCGGATTACAACGGCGCGGAAAAAGCCTCCCATGTCAAAGACAAGATCATCGAGATGAACCATCTCAATGAAACCCTTTTTTGCGGGTCTCTGGCGTGCGCCGGTGAGGGCGGGGCAAAGCCGTCGGGAACCTATTGCGTCAATGCGCTTCTGGCCAATGTCAGCAAGCAGAACGTCACACGCTTTCCCTATGAAATCGCCCGCCTGGCCCAGGATATCGCCGGCGGGCTAATGGTGACCTGCCCCTCGGAGCAGGACCTGCGGAACCCGGAAACCGGCAAATGGATTGAGAAATACTACAAGACAAAAACAGATGTTCCCACTGAAAATCGCCTCCGGATTCTGCGGCTTATCGAAAATTTGACACTGGGAACCGCCGCAGTGGGCTATCTCACAGAATCCATGCATGGGGCCGGATCTCCCCAGGCCCAGCGGATTATGATTTCCAGGCTTGTCAACATGGAGGCCAAGAAAAACGTGGCCAAAAAACTCTGCGGAATCGAGCAGTAGATTGCCGCCAACCCAATCAGGAGTGTTTATGTATTGGCAAAAACGCTATGACAGCAGAAAGATGAGCCCCGGCGAGGCGGTGTCCAAAATACCGTCAAACAGCCGGGTGGTGCTGGGCCATGCCGCCGGAGAGCCCGTGGCCCTGGTCGAGGCCATGGTGGAAAACAGCGCCGCTTACGAAAATGTGGAAATCGTCCACATGGTGGCCATGGGAAAAGGAAAATACTGCAACCCGGAATATGAGGGGATTTTCTTTCACAATGCCATTTTTGCCGGCGCATCCACCAGAAAGGCCATCAATGAGGGAAGGGCGGACTTTACGCCCTGTCATTTCAGCAAAACCCCGGCCCTGTTCACCGAAGGGACTTTGCCCGTGGATGTCGCCCTTATCCTGGTTTCACCGCCGGATAAGCACGGTTACTGCTCCTGCGGGGTATCCGTGGATTACACCAAGCCCGCCGCCCGAAGCGCAAACCTGGTTATCGCCGAAGTTTCGCCGAATATGCCCCGGACCTACGGCGATTCCCTGCTTCATGTCTCTGAGATCGACTGCATTGTTGAAACCGATACCGCCCCGGCTGTGCTCACCCCGCCG
Source organism: Desulfosalsimonas sp. (assembly GCF_055149105.1). Lineage (NCBI taxonomy): Bacteria > Pseudomonadati > Thermodesulfobacteriota > Desulfobacteria > Desulfobacterales > Desulfosalsimonadaceae > Desulfosalsimonas > Desulfosalsimonas sp. The sequence goes on from NZ_JBSRLA010000050.1 coordinate 4,740, forward strand.
GAACTCACTGAAAAGGACGAGCAAATCGGGCGGCATATCGCGGGGCTGATCAATGACGGCGATTGCCTGCAGTTGGGTATCGGCGCGGTTCCGGATGCCATTTTGCGGTTTTTAAAAGATAAAAAGCATCTGGGGATTCACAGCGAAATGATCTCAGACGGGGTGGTGGATCTGGTTGAGGCCGGGGTTATCGACTGTTCCCGGAAAAATTTCCATCCCGGCCGGATCATTGTCTGCTTTCTCATGGGCAGTCGGAAGCTTTACGATTTTGTGGACAACAACCCGTTTGTGGAGATGTATTCAGTTGATTATACGAATAATCCGGCAGTGATTGCCAGAAACGACAACATGCTTTCGGTCAATTCCGCACTGCAGGTGGATTTCGCGGGCCAGGTGGTCTCCGATACCATCGGCTACAAGCAGTACAGCGGCACAGGCGGGCAGCTCGATTTCGTCCGCGGTGCCGCCTGGTCTGAAAACGGCCGGTCCGTCCTTGCTTTTCATTCCACCACTTCAAACGGAAAAATATCAAAAATTGTCCCACACATAGATGAGGGCGCATCTGTTGCCACGCCGCGGGCGGATACGCACTGCATTGTAACGGAATACGGTGTGGCCGACCTGAAAGGCAAAAGCGTCTCCCAGCGGGCGCGGGCGCTTATCGATATCGCCCATCCCGATTTCAGGGAGGATCTGGCCAGGCAGTATCATGCCATCTACAACAGGGCGGTGCGTTAAACCGGCGTCCGGTTTTTTTGTCATACCAAACCAGCAAAAAGGAGAAGAGTATGGGTATCCGAAAAAAACGAGAATACGGGGCAATACAACCCGGGATTCCGCTGGGGCCGCTGACCTTGCGGCTGCCGTTTGTTCACTACAGGCTGGAATGGGCCGATTTCGCCCAGGGACTTTTGATGGCCGCGGTATGTCTGGCCATTATTCCCGTGTTAACAGAAACCCTGGGCATGTCTTTTCAAGTGGCCCTTGCCATTGTCATCCTTAACGGTACACTTTATCTTGCCCACGTGACCTTCGGCGACCCGGTGGTGCCGGGCTGGATCACCCCGGCCATTCCACTGATCATTGCCCATGTAACGACCTTTGACCCGGGGCCGGAAAGAATGCAGGCGCTGATTGCTTTTCAGCTGCTTTTCGGGGTTTTCTGCGTGGGACTGGGGGTCAGCGGGCTTGCCAAGAGATTTATCGCCTTGATTCCCAATGCCGTACAATCCGCGGTTCTGGTGGGTGCGGGATTTGCGGCGGTAATGCTGATTTTCAAACCCGGGGAGGGAAGCAAATCATTTGATTCCCTCCCGGTGACAATCACCATATGCGTGGGGCTTGCCTTTTATCTGCTTTTCTCGGAAAGTTTCAAGGCCGTTAAAAGAAAGCACAAGTGGGCCTATTATCTGGGCAATCTCGGCATGATGCCCGCCCTTGCACTGGCCATTTTTGTGGGCCCGCTGGCCGGTGAAATTCCGTGGCCGGATTATTCCGGGATCGGATTTTTTTCCAGGCCGGACTTTGCAGGGCTGTTTAGCGAGTTTACCATGCTCGGCGCCATACCCATACCCAGCGCGGCCATGTTTGTCAGCTCGATTCCCCTTGTCTTAAGCGCCTATATTGTTGTATTCGGAGATGTGCTCCAAAGCCAGGCGCTTCTCGAAGATGCCCAGCGGTACCGGCCCGATGAGAAGATTGACTACAACCCCAACCGGTCGCACATCATATTTGGCGGAAGAAACGTGTTTATGAGCGTCTTCGGCCCGGATATATCCATGTGCGGCCCCCTGTGGGCGGCCATGCAGGTCGTTGTCTGCACGCGCTACAAAAACGGCCCTGAGGCCATGGAGTCAATCAACTCGGGTGCGGCCTCATTTCGGTGGGGTACCTGGACAAGCTATTTCATCGCTCCCATTGTGGCAACAGTCAAGCCCATTCTGGGCATCGGGCTGGCCTCCACAATGATGGTTCAGGGATATGTGAGCGTGCGCGTGGGCGTTTTGAAATCCAAAGGCTTCAATGACCTGGGCATCGCCGGGGTGGCCGGGGCCATTCTGGCCACCCGGGGCGCGGCCTGGGGGCTTGGGGCGGCTTTGCTTCTGGTTGCACTTCAGTATGCGGGAGGCGCCTGGAAAAAGGCTTATAAACCGGAAGATCCCGTCTTTCCCATTGATTCTCCCGAAGAAATCAAAAAGGAGGTCGAGGAAAATCTCGGTGCCATTGCCGAGCGCTCCCAAAACAATACCAAAAACACCTGATCCGTTTTTATAAAAGTTGCCTCCGGCGGATCTGCACCCTTGCAGGGGCGGCAGATCCGCCGGACCGGGCAGCCGGTAAAAGATTTGAATTGCACTGGATATCAGATGGCCTATATCGAGGACAAAGCAGAGAAACAAACGGGCAATCCCGTTTCAAAGCATGTTTTTTTTATCATTTTGTCGGCAGCGGTGCTGGCCGGGAGCATGCTTTTTTTTGCACAAGACTGGAAAGGCGAGCTTCCCACGATCCTGTTTATCGCCCTTGTGATTGCCGTGCTGATTGTTTTCGTGTCCAAAAAGACCCATCCCCTGGGCTGGAAAGAAATATTGAACAAAAACGAGTTCAATACCATCAAATCCTTTGAAAAAGCGGTTACCCGCAAACTTTCCCAACTCGATGATTCTTATTTTATTTTTTCCAATTTTTCTTTTGAGCTATTTAACGTGGATCACCTGATTGTCTCAAAAAACGGGATTTTCGTTTTGGGCAGGGTTCATTACACAGAAAAGCTACGGGTTGTCAGCAATGCGCTTTTTGCCGGGGACAATAGCCTGGAGGCCCTCACAGACAGGACATGGCGGCTTTGTCATCTGATCAATATCATCATCCGAAAGGGCTTTAAAGGCCTTGAAATAATGCCTGTTCCCATACTTGTGGTGCCGGATGTCCATGCCGGTGCCATGACGGAATTCAACGGTATTGCCATCACCACCATCGAAGACCTCAATGATACCATTGCCGGCAAGCTGGCCTTTCCCGTCGACCGGGAACATGCCGAGGGCTTTGCTTTTTACATGAAAAAAATGTACATGTAAGGGCCGCAGCAACCGCAAATCAATGTCTGCCGGAGCATCGGGGGATTTGGATTTTCCCCCTTTTGCCCTTGATTTCTCAGGCGGCTTTTTGGGCGGTTTTCTGCGGCAGCATGGCCATCGCCAGGCTGCCGGGTCCGGTATGCACAGAAATTGTCGCGCCAACCTCGGCCAGCAGAATACTTTCTGCAGGTTTCCCAATGGCCGCGGCAAGCTCTTCCCTTGCGATCATGATTTCCTCGAGGTTGTCTGCATACGCCATCCAGATTTCGCAGTTTTTAAATTTTTCATGGTTTTGCTGCGCCAATGACACCAGATGCGACACAGCGGTTTTTTTGCCGCGGTGCCGCTCGACGGGTTCCAGGCGGGCTTCTTTGAGCTGGATGATCGGCTTGATATTCAGCATGTTTCCCACAAAGGCCTCAAACGCGTTGACCCGACCGCCCCTTTTCAGCCAGACCAGGTTTTCAACCGTAAACGCCATGAATATATTTTTTTGATAAGGGGCGAGATGCTTTTGCAGATTTTCCGCAGGCACCCCCTTGTTAAGGAGTTCAACGGCTTTTTTGACCAAAAGGCTCAGACTGATGCTGACACTGCCGAGATCCAGGATGTGAACCCGCTGTGCATCCTTTTGCCCCATGAATTTGCGTGCCGCGCAGGCACTTTTATAATTTCCCGAGATTTCTTTGGACAGGTGCAGGGAGACGACTTCGTCATGGCGCTGGAGCAGTGAGTCAAAAAGTTTGGTGCATTCATAAGGGTAAAACGGGGTGGTGTATACCTGTTTTTTTTTCTTTAGATTTTTCATCACTTCTTTGTTGGTAATGGTTTGCCCGTGCAGGTGGTCCTTTTTATCCACGACAATGTGAACAGGCAGAATGTGCAGGCCCAGCTGTTCTGCCATGCCGGGCGGGAAATCAGCCGTTGAATCACAAACAACCGCAAGACTTTTGGACATGATCACCTCTTTTTTTTGAATGTGAGCGAAAGACTTGAAATAACATCATATAACCCATGCCTTTATTGTGTCAACTCGTTATTTTATACAGAAATCCGTACGCAAAAGCCTTTGATCCCGCAAGGCAGCCCCGGTGGTTGTCCAAAACTCCGCACCATTGCCGAAAATTCTGTCATTGGATTGAATATCGGGGTTATTTGCCTTTTTTTGTCTCGTGCCAAAAGAAAAAAAGGTTGTTTTTCATTTTTTGTCTTGTTACCGTCAAAAATGTGGCCCTTAACAAAGGGCCGAAAATATTGTACGTGATCAAAGGAGGAGACAGCAACATGGAACAAGGAACAGTAAAATGGTTTAATGAGCAAAAAGGTTTTGGTTTTATCGAAAGAGAAGACGGCCCCGATGTTTTCGTTCATTTTTCCGCTATCAATGCAGATGGTTTTAAAACATTGAACGAAGGGGACAAGGTGAGCTTTGAGGTCGAGCAGGGTCAAAAGGGTCCGGCTGCAACGAATGTAACAGTGCAGTAAAAGCCTTAATTCAATAAAAAGGGTGCTTTCCGGGACGGGGAAGCACCCTTTTTACCTGCAGGTTTTCTTTTGCGTGTTACATGAAAAAGATGTGGATGCAGCCCCGCCGCCCCTGATAACTACCATACCTCCGGGTACCCGATATCCACAAACGCCTGTTCCATTTTGAGTTTATGCTCTCTTTCCATGGCCGCAAGGCTGCGAAACATCTGCGCCTGCTCCGGGTCTATGCACCCGTCTGCCAGGGTGTTGTACTTGTCCATGGCCTCCTGCTCCTTTTTCATGGCCAGGGCAAAGGCGTCTGCAGGTTTCATCCTGTCAGAGACCTCGGGGCGGTCAACAGTTTCAGAAACTTTGTAGTTCCGGTTTTCGTCAAAGGGCAGGGTTTCGGGAATGGCCTCCATAAAGCCTCTTAAAATTTCTTCATGTTTTTTTTCCTCATGGGTAAACCGGGTAAACAGTTCCTTTAAAAACCTGTCCTGCATCCGGCCGGCAGCGTCCTGATAAAACTTCCGGGAATCGATTTCTCCCTGGATTGCATCTTTCAGGATCTGCTCGTACTGCATGTGATTCATCATTTCCTCCTATCGGCTTTATTGGCATCTAACCTGTTCTTTCTAGGATATAGGCGCACTTGCACCCCGTGTCAAACAAACCATCATGTTTAGAGGGTGTGCTTTTGCAGTGCCATTTAGGTGACAAGCAGCTTGTTTATTCCAGTGTCAGGGTATAGACATCCAGCTCGTCTGCATCAGGGGCAAACGGGCCAAACAGCAGAGCACCGGGCTGTCCCTTTATCCGGACGTAGACCGATTCGGTTTCTGACACATGGTTTTGCGCCGCCCAGGCGTTAAACTCCAGGTCTGCCAGGGCAAGGGTCATGTTGCGCATCGGGTATTCCAGGACGGATTTTTCCGGGATTTGACCGGCCGGCCCGATACCCATGGCGTCTATGGCGGCTCCGTTGCCGCCGGCACCGACAATGATGCCCTCCCATGTGCCCGTAGGCGGTCCGGCCTCGATCCAAAGGCCGATTTTGGGCATGGCATGGATGTTTAACCGGTACGGCCTTGAAACGGGCTTAAGGGGAAGGTTGGCTTTGGCGGTGATTTTGGCGCCCAGGGCCGGGTTGTCCGGGGAAAATACCATGGCGTCGGAAAGAGGTGTGGGCAGTTTTTCTTTGAGGCTTTCGGGCTTGTCCGTAAGTATCATGACCGGGACCTGAGCGGCTTTCTGCGCCTGCACGGACAGGGCCAGCAATGACAGGTCCCGGAGCACGGAAGGCGTGAAATCGCCGGTATCGCCCACAATCAGCCAAAGGCCGTTTGTTTTTGCCGCAATTTCAGAAACAGCTCCGGCCCATTGCATGTTTTCCGGATCATGTTTCCAGAAATGACCCGATACCCCCAGCCCGTATCCGGATATCATCTTGTAGACCGCCTGTGCGGCGGCTTCATCTTTTTTGATCATGCTGATCCAGACCGATTTGCTCATGATTTCTCCTTGCTTTTCATAAATGTCCGGAGCGGTTTTGACCGGGCCGATGGTGCCCCGTTACAGGCAGCCGCAAGCAAACGGGGTATCACCAAACTTTTTTGCAGAACAGCACCACATTGGCGCCGTCTTTTCGCTGATAATCCAGATGATCAGCCAGTTCCCGTACCAGATAGACGCCGAGGCCGCCCACGGGCCGGTCCTCAATGTCCCGGGTCAGATCCGGTTCCGCGGCCGAAAGGGGATCAAAGGGTTTTCCCTTGTCAGAAATGCGCATGCAGAAGGTTTGCCGATCGGCCATGCCGCATTGCAGCTCTATGCCGCCGTCCTCGCCGGTATCCACGTAGGCGTAGTGAACCACGTTGACCAGAAGTTCTTCTGCCACCAGGGTGAGTTTTTGGATCAGGGCCTCTTCGATGCCCAGTTGCCTGGCGCTTTGCTCCATGAACTGGATAAATTCATGGAGGGAATCCATGTGTGCCGGCAGTTTCAGCTTATGGGAAAAATGGGTGCCATCATCTTTCAAGTGCAGCCTCAAGTGTGTCAAAGATATTGAAAATACTTTTAAATCCCGACATGCTAAACACTTCCTCCACCATTCCGTTCATATTGCACAAGGCCAGCTCGCCGCCGGCGGGTTTGAGCTTTTTGCCCACCACCAGAACGCTTCGCAGGCCCGCGCTGCTGATATATTCCAGGTTTTCAAAGTCGCCGATCAGATTGGTTTCGCCTTTTTCGATCCATTTGTCGCATTCTTTTTCAAACACCGACGCGGTGCCGGCATCCATGCGGCCCGAGGGCTTGACCACGACGGCATCGTCTTGTTTAAAGCTTTCACACTCCATTGAAAAAACTCCTGATTGATGATTGTTTGGGGCCGTTACCGGCCGGATTTCTTCTGGGCCTGGATTTGCTCATGGAGCTTGATCTGAGCTTCCTCCAGTGTTTTCTGCATAGTCTGGATCAACCCATAGGCATTGCCCACGGTCATGACGATGCGGTTGGCAATGGTGGCATGCCCGGGCACCAGGGTCATGCCGCCGGGGGCATTGACCTGGTTCTGCAGGGAGTTGTCAAGCATGCGGGTTACCGGCATGGCCTGGGTAATGGTCTTGACGCTGCAGCGGACATTGCGCCCCGGGCCCATGATGGTCTGGGACACCAGGCCCATCAGGACCCCTGTGGTATCGCCCATGCTGGTGGGCATCGTGGTCATGATGTTGTGGGCCGGCAGAAAGGTCAGCAGGTTGCGCATGTTGGTCGTCGGCAGCAGCCCCATGATTTTCATGGTCATGTTCGGATACGGAATCGGCGTGGGCACCGGCCCGGTTGGTGTTTTGCAGGGATCGGGCATGGCAAAGTCCATTCCCGGCATTGAGCAGTTTGCAAACATAAACGCCTCCTTTAGGCCATGTAAATTTTTTCGCCGTCGATTTTGGTTTCCTTTTTGCTGATCATCACCGTATTTCTCGAATCCATGGAATAAAGCCCGCTGGTGCGCCGGGTCAGCTGGCCGGCCTGGACCTGGTCGTTGTCCTCGGTATGCCGGATATATCCTTTAAACTTGTCAATCACCTGCCGGGCCATGGTGTTGATCAGCCCGCTGATGAGCCGGACGGTTTTGTAGCTGGCATGGACCTCGGTGCCGCTGGCCGTGATCCGGTCAAAAGCGATATAGCCCTGATCGCTTTTGTGCACGGCATTTTTGGAAAACGCGCTGATGTCTTTTGCAGCCATGTTGATGGCTTTTTTGGAAAACACGTTTACACTCCCGGAGGCGGATTCCAGGGTGGCATCCGAAGGAAAAACCAGCTTCATGGCCTGATTCCGGGGCCGGTCCATGATGGCCAGGACAAAAAAGGTGCCGGTGTCATCCCGGCAGCACAAAACCGTGTCCTGCACCTCGGGTTCAATGATGCAGGAAAAGGCCTTGCGGGCCCGGACGGTTTTTCCGGAAACGGCAATGCTAAGCCCGTTTTCTCCAACAGCGGTGACCACGCCCTGCCGGACAGCTGGCGGGGCGTGATCGGCCATCGGAATGACGTTGGATGTTTGGCGGTTCATTTTTTCTCCCATTGTTCAGCTTTTAAACGACTTTGATTGGTTCCCCAGGACAGGGCGCGCGTGGAGCCGGACCATTTGGTCTTTTCATCATCTGCGGCGTGAAAATTGGTTAAATACAAAGCCGCACGGGAAAAATCCGAGGCCCTGAGCTTTGCATGGGAAAAATCCGCATAGGTCAGGTCCGCGCCCGCAAACGAGGACTGCTCCGCACAGGCGCCTTCGAGCTGCGCCTGGATCATTTTGGCGTTTGAAAAATCCGAGCCGGATATCATGGTGTATTGCAGCCCGGCCCGGGTCAGGTTCGCCTCCCGGAAACTGGCTCCGGACAGGGAGGCTTCGTAAAAATTGGCGTATTCCAGGCTGGCACCGTCAAAAAGCGATCCCGTGAGCGCCCCCCGCATAAACCCGCTTTTGTCCAGCCGGGTCCGGGCAAAATTGCAATTGTTCAGGCTTGATTCATGAAACTGGACCTGGGTCAGATCCAGCCCGGAAAAATCGGTTCCGTCAAAATCAGCTCCGTGGAACAAAGACAAATGAATGGTAATGCCGGAAAGGTTGTTGTCCTTAAAACCACAGTCGTGGAAAAAACTTCTTTCCACCCGGGCCCCGGAAAAATCCGCCCCGACCAGCCGGCATCCGGAAAAAGCCGTTGTGGTCAGTTCCAGTCCGGATAAAACCGCGGCTTCAAGATCGGTATGGGTAAAAAAGCAGGTTTCGAGCCTGGCGCCGGAAAAATCCGCCCCTTTCATGGACGATTCAACGAACTTGGCCGAATCGGCTGTGATTTCACAAAACCGGGCTTGATCCATCCCGCATTGGGCAAAGTTGATCTGCCGGATGTCGGCCCTGGAAAACACCGCGTTTTGCATGGAGCAGTTGGCAAAGGTGGCTTCTTTGAGCCCGGCTTGCGAGAAATCACAGTTGTCAAAGCACACCTCGCTGAAAATCCCGCCGGAAAGATCCAAACCCCGGCAGTCCGTGTTCGAGAAATCCTCCTGGTAAAATACCTCTCCGTTTTTGACCTGTGCGGCCAGCTCCTCCCCTGTCATTATTCCGGCCTCCAGTGGGCAATCAAAGTGCTGTCAAGATTGCTGCCGTCAAAGTCTGTATCCGTGATCGTGGCCCGCAGAAAATCCACCTGGAAAAGATTGGCCCGGGCAAGGCTGGCCCGCACCAGCCGGGCCTTGGCAAGGGAGCCGCCCATGAGATTGATCCCCTCCAGGTTCGCGCCTGTGAGGTTTGCGCTCCGGAACTGGGCGTTTCTGGCACTGGCCCCGGAGAAATCCGCACCCGAAAGATCCGCGCTCTCAAAATAGCTGTTTTCGAGATCAGCCCCGGAAAAGTCGGCATTTTGAAGGGTCATACGCTGGAAATTGGATTGCTGCAGGTTGGCCTCCCGGAAACTCAAGCCCTCAAGACAGACTGCTTCGGCATCGGTTCCGGCAAAACAGCTCTGGTTAAATACAGCCCGGTCAAAGCAGACGTTTTTGAGGATCATGTTGGCAAACAAACACCGGGTCATGGCCGCACCGGCAAAGGTGACATCGCTGAGCCGCCCGTTTAGGAAAAATGACCCGGAAAGGTCCGCATCAGTGAAATCCGCACCGCGGATATCAGGCTCAAGAAACTGAATCCCGGAGACATCGGCCCCGGAAAAACGCGCCTGATCCATGCGCACATACAACGTCTCGGCTTCCTTCAGGCTGGCAGCGGTAAAATCCGCTCCTGTAAAATCCCCCTTGGACAAGACGGCCCTGCGGCAGTCGGCCCGCACAAAAATGCACCCGGCAGCGGTTGCCGCACCCATATTGGCGCCCTGCAAATTGGCTCCGGTGAGATCAGCCCCGGTAAGATCGGCCCGGACAAGAAAGGCCCCGCTCAGGTTTGCGCCTTTCAGGCTGGCGCCGGAAAAATTGACCTGTTCAAAAAACGCTTCAGACAAATCCATTTGATCCAGCCGTGCGCCGGAAAGATCAATACAGGCCCAGTCCCCTCCGGCAACGGGCTTGCCGGCGGCCACAGCATCCAGAAATTCCGCCCGGACCTCTTTGACGGGCTTGGTGTGCGGCGGCAGTCCCGCCTCCATGAAATGGGCGCCCATGATATAGCCGGCCCTGAACTGCTGTTCCAGCTCGTAGAGCGATTCGCGGATCTCATTTGCGGCCTCTTCCATATCGGCTGTGATCTGCGCCTCCAGGTCCCGGGTTTGTTCGGTGTCCACGCCAATGGATTTCAAGCCCTGCAAATGGGTCATGGCGGCCATGGCTTCATCGGGCAGGCGAAGGGGGAGTTTTTCCATGAGCGCTTCAGCATTGACCCGGGGCAGGGGCTGCGGGGGCGGGGTTGGGTCTTGTTCCGCCTCCAGTGCATTTATCTGATCGTCGAGTTCCCGGAGTTCATGGCCGGCATCATCGGGCATTTCCAGGCCGCTTTCCCGGGTTTCGGCCATTTGGCTTTTCAGGGTGTCGCGGACATTGGTGATCTGTTCCCGAAGTTTTTCCCGGGCCTGCTCATCCTTTTTTTGGCCCATGACCTCTGCGGCATCGGCGATTTCACCGATGCGGTCAAAAGGGAAATCCTCCAGGTCCACTTTGCCGCCCTGCCCGGAGGTGATCCCGGGCATAATCTCTTCGAGCTTGCGGGTAAATTCGTCCAGATCCGGATCAGTGACCTGCGCAGACCCCGGATCGGCCGGTTCGCTGATCATCTTTTGAACATCAAAAGCGTCGTCTTCGGGCATGGCGGTCGCAGCCGTGTCCGGCATACGGGTTTCCGCCATGGATTGCTCCGCCTGCCTGGCGGCTTCGTCGACCTTGTCCGCCACGGTTTTGCTGCAGGCATCTTCCCGGGCGGCGATGTTTTGGGACAGGGCGCTGTTGTCATCGAGTTCCACCTCGCCTTTTTCCTGAAAAATGGCCAGGGCGGTGGGATCGCCGGGGGGGATCAGGTCCCGGGTCTGAAAATAGTTGAGAAACGGATTTTCCCCGGTCATCCGCCTTTCCAGGGCCTGGTGGTAATGGGCAAGGCTGCGTTTTTCATCCCGGCGGCTTTCATATGCCAGAAGCACGTCACTGATCTGGGTGGCCTCGTCATCGGCCACCTCGGTGACACCCCGGAAAACAAGCAGGCCCAGCTGTTTTCCCGGGAAAAACCAGACCGTGTCCAGGTTCAGGGGTAGCTCGCCGAAATCCGGTGTTTCCGTGCCGATGGTATGGCGGATAAAGGCCCGGGCGTAAAGATCCGGCAGGGCCCCGCTGATAACCGGCATTTCCGGGTGCATGTTTTGGATTTCAAAGGATTCGCTGCCCTGAAAATAACCCTGGATCCACTGATCCTCCGGGCTGTTGAGAAAAAAACGCCAATCCATGTCTTCCGGGTATCCGGGGTAATATTTGAGCTTGTAGTCATCTTCGTAGGTTCCACGAAAACGCATGCGCTGCGGGCAGTCCAGAACCAGGGGTGCAATGCCGGCAGGCTCGGGCGCATCACCGGCGGAGGTGATCAGGCGGTCCGGATTTTCAATGCAGGGCAGCCGCCCGTCCTTATACCCCATGCCGTCCGGGTTTTTGGGATAATCCAAACCGCCGAATGCATGGGCGTAATCCACCGGCAGGGTTGTGATCGGCTCCGGAGAAGAGGGCAGACCGCCGGTTTTCCACCTGCGGGGACCGAATACATAAAGGGATTTTTCACTCTGCCCCAGGCGCACCCGGACCTCGCCGCCGGTGACCGCCCGGCCGCCGGGTGCGAAAAACGCGCCTGTGACAAGAAACTCGCCCCGGGGCTTGGGCATGCCCATCTCCGGGGTGGGATTGTCGGCCATGGCTTCAAATGCGTCCTTTAAAAAATCAACATCCAGGCGGGCCTTGCCGGAGCACAGGTCAATGCCCAGCGTGGCCGAAACCACAAAGAAAAAGCGCCGGTTTTGTTCCATCACCCGATGGTTGAGTCCCGCCTGCAGTGGGCGGTATGGTTGGATAACATGCATGTTTTCTGATTTTTTCCTCTACATCCTGACGCGAAGGGTGTCAACTGCGGCCTTTAAGCTTGTCTCCTTGGCAAATTCGAGCAGTCCGCCGGCCTTGACAGACAATTTGCCGTCATTGTTATCAATGTCAATTTTTGCGGTTGTCCGCAGATCGCATTTGATGGCAATGGCCAGACCGGTCTCCACTGAAAGAGACAGGCCCTTAAACGATTCCAGCCCCAGTTTGAGTCCCTGATAGCTTGAAAGGTCTATGGCCGCGGCCTGGTGCATGGCGGCGTTTAGCGACAGTCCCTTAAAGGAGGACAGGCCGATTTTTCCCCCGGTGTAGGAGCCGATTTCTGTCTGCAGCCCCTTGGCAACGGTCAGATCCAGGGTGGCCGCCCGTTTGAAGTCAAAGGCCAGACTCGATGCCATTGTAAAATGAAAAGCTGTGCTGGCGGCCATGGTAAAGTCAAGAGAGGTGCTGGCGGCAAACTTCATGTCCATTGACATGGTGTTGGCCCACTTGAAATCAAAACTGTGCACGGCATTGGGCTGTTTCTGGCTGATGCTGTAAGACAGCATGTTGCCCGTATGGGGGCACCATTTTGTCTCCTCGGTCTTTCCCTTTTCAGAAACGCTGTAAAGGGTTTTTTTGCCCTTGCCGTTGTATTTTTCCTCCACGTGGCGGCCGCCTACCTGGATTTCCTGAGATGAGCCCTTTGTCACGGAAATCGTGCTGCCCTCGGTGTATTCGTAGGCGTCGCCGAAATGTTTTTCCACCCAGATGTTGTTCCAGCCGTCCGAGGCCTCATGGGCGAGATCGATCAATTGGTTTGTGGATCCGCCGTGCTCTTCTGACTTGACCGTGCGCCAGCCGTTCCAGTTCGGCCCGCCCGCATCCAGCAGGTCGTAGTGGTGTTCTTTGTTTAACTCCGGGCTCTGGTCCAGGTGTTCTTCCACGTAGCAGTTGCCCAGGTTGTAATTCCAGTAGCCGCCAAAGTCATAAATATTGCCTTCCTGAAGGTTGACCGTATCAAGGGAGGACAGGTGTACATGCGCCTTTCGGAACACATCGCTGAAAAAGTCCGTCTGGGGTTGATGGCTGTTGTGGATATCGATCATGCCGGTGGGGTTGCAGCCGCTGCCCGGGCCGAAGTTGGATTTCAAATCTTCGATCTTGGGCTCCCGCCCGTCTGAAAGCGAATCCTGCGGGTCATAGGCATGATACTCCCCGTAACGGTTCTGGGCCTCGCGCCACAAGTCCCCCGGAGAATGGATCCGGATGGCTTCATGCCGGTTTTTGTCCTCGAACTCGATGTAATTGTTGCCCCCCAGCAGGTTGCCGCGCCCGGTCTGAATCATCGACTTGGTCTGGTTGCGCTCGTTTACCGGGCTGATCGCCTGGGGGGTGGGCACGGCCCCGGCAATAACCGGCCGGTCCGGATCCCCTTCGATAAAGGTCAAAAGCACCTCGGTGCCCTTGTGCAGGGGAAAGTGCATCCCCTGGTTGGAGCCGGCATAGGGCTGCATCATTCGGATCCAGGCCGAGGCCTTGCCGCCGCTTCGGCCGCTTCGGTCAAAGGGCAGAATCACCTTGTAGCGGCCCTCGGCGTCGAGCTCCGCATAGGTGCCGTCGCCGGCCGCATCAATTCGGGCGTTTAGCGTGCCGTAAAAACGGGGTTTTTCGGTTTTGCGCTCCGGGCGGAACTGGACCGAGGCCGGCAGGGCCGTGACCCGGTTGACGTATGCGGGGCCGGTTTCCTGCTCCGGGACCTGCCCGGGCAGGCCGGCAAGCATAAATGATGCCTGGTTTCCCTGGTGGGAGATTTCAACGGTCAGATAGTCCTGGTTGAATGCCGGACGGAAATGATTGTCCAGGTGAAAGGTGTAGCCGGGACGGAGAAACGGGATGGTGGTGTCTCCGAAAAAGGTCTGCATCCAGCACTGGTAGGACTCGGCCCGGATATGGGTCAGCCGGCCGGCCTGCTCCGGGCTTGTGAAGTGATCCCCGTAGAAATAGACCTGGCCGTGGCCTTCTTCAAACACATCCGCGGACCCTTCCAGCGGAAGCTCCGGGCGGCCGAAGTTATGATCCCTGAGATGGACGGATTTGGGCACCATTTTCTGGCGGCAGAAAAAATTCTTGATGACCTCCTCCCGGTACAAGGTATCCAGGCCGCTTGGCGGGGAATAGTAAATGGTCCGGCCTTCTGCCATGTATGTGTGGGCCATGCGGGTATCGGTGATAATGAGTTTTTCCCCGGACCCGGTCTGCTCAAAGTAATAATAAATGCCCTCGCGCTCCATTAATCGCCGGACAAAATGCATATGGGTTTCGCGGTACTGGCACACATATTCCCATTTCGGATAGGTGCCTTCCAGGCGGATATCAAAATCATCATTCATCAGGCCCCCGGAACGAAGGACCTGCTCGATGATTTCCGGCACGCTTTTGTCGAGAAAAACCTGGTTAAAAGGCGTCTGGGTCAGCCACCAGATTCTGGGCACCAGGCGTGCGCTGTAAAAGCACATGTCCCCGACCTGGTGGAGCTGTTCAAACTCCGAGACAATCCCGTTGAAGCAAATATTGCCTTCCTCGCGCAAAAACGTGAGCCGGGCCGGGTTTTGTATGATTTCGTTTAAATCCAGCTCCATATCCGCGGACACGAGCTGAATGTCAAATTCGTAGATCCTCGACAGTCCCTCGGTGCCGCTAAAGCGCACCACTCCGAAAATGTCTCCGGGAATGCCAAGTGAAACAAAAGAAAACCGTTTTTCATTGACCGCCATTGGGTATTTCTCCTTGTCCCCGCCCGGCCCGGGCGGGGTCGCTTGTCACCGGGTGGAGCGCATCCCGGTCTCCGGACAAAATCCGGATGCGGTTTTGCTTATCCAAATGCAATCTGAAACTCTCCTTCTTCGCCGGTTGTCAGCGAGATGGTGCCGGGCAGTTCGCCGTCTTCGCCCATGCCCTGCAAAAGCGTCTGG
The DNA here is from genome assembly GCF_055149105.1 of Desulfosalsimonas sp. Classification (NCBI taxonomy): domain Bacteria; kingdom Pseudomonadati; phylum Thermodesulfobacteriota; class Desulfobacteria; order Desulfobacterales; family Desulfosalsimonadaceae; genus Desulfosalsimonas; species Desulfosalsimonas sp. The sequence goes on from NZ_JBSRLA010000050.1 coordinate 19,818, forward strand.
GAAATCTGCGGCATGATCTTGCCCTGCAGGATGTAGTCGATGTTTCGGGCACCGGTTTCCACCTCGGCGCACCGGGCGGTGATCTGTTCGACCACGTCATCGCCGTAGGTGAGTTTGATCTTGTTGTTCTGCTGCATGGTCTTTTGCAGTCTGGCCAGTTTCAGCCCCACCACCCGGGCCATGGCCCCGGGGTTGAGGCTGTAGTAAGGCACCACGGTCATCCGGGCCAGAAGCGCGGGCTTGAAGTGCTTGGACAGCAAGGGGCGAACCGCGCCCATCACCGCGTCCATGGGCGGAATATCTTCTTCGCCATGGGTCATTTCCTGGATCACATCCGTGGCCAGGTTGCTGGTGAGAATGATCACGGTGTTTTTGAAATTGATGTCCTTGCCCTCGCCGTCAGACAGGGTGCCTTTGTCAAAGACCTGGTAAAAAAGGTTCATCACGTCCGGGTGGGCCTTTTCCACCTCGTCGAGCAAGACCACGGAATAGGGGTTCTGGCGAACGGCCTCAGACAGCATCCCGCCTTCGCCGTAACCCACATAGCCCGGAGGCGAGCCGATCAGGCGGCTGGTGGAGTGCCGTTCCTGGAATTCGCTCATGTTGATGGTCACAATATTGTGCTCCCCGCCGAACAAAAGATCGGCCACACCCAGGCCGGTTTCGGTCTTGCCCACTCCGCTGGGGCCCACCAGAAGAAACACGCCCAGGGGCTGGTCCGGGTTTTTAATACCGGACTTGGCGGCCTTGATCACTTCTCCCATGGCGGCAATGGCGTGATCCTGGCCCTTGATGCGCTCGCCGAGACGCTCTTCAATGTTTAAGATGGTCTTTACCTGATCGCGCTGAATCTTGCCCAGGGGGATGCCTGTCCAGTCCGAAACCACCTTTCCCACCACGTCCGGGCAAACCTCGATGCGCACCATGGGATCGTCTTTCTGGATTCCGGCAAGCGCTTTTGCGGCTTCGGCCAGCTGGACGTTGAGCGCTTCCTTTTCGCCGTTGCCCCCTCCTTCCAGGGCCTGGATCTGATCACGGATATCGATGACGGCAGCAGCCTGGGCTTTTTCCTGCTGCCAGCGCGCCGTGATGGTTTCAATCTGCCGGTCCCGGTCTTCCATGGCCGCAAGCAGCTGCTCGTATCGCTCCGCCTCGACTTCAATGCCGTTGTCCCGGTCCCGGTCCAGAGCCCGCTTTTCCCGATCCAGCGCCTGACGGGCGCGTTCGGCGTCGGTTAAGACCGGCGGCTTGGCCGAGAGGTTGATTTTAATGCGCGCACAGCTGGTATCCAGAAGATCAATGGCCTTGTCCGGCAGAAACCGGCCGCTGATATAGCGGTCCGCATACTCGGCGGCCGCAACAATGGCATCGTCTCTGACAATGACCTTGTGGGAGGCCTCGTAATTGTCCTTAAGGCCGCGCAGAATCAGGGTTGCTACGGATACATCCGGCTCCGCCAGCTTAATGAGCTGAAAGCGCCGGGCCAGGGCCGGGTCTTTTTCAAAGTATTTCTTGTACTCGCTCCAGGTGGTGGCTGCACAGGTTTTGATCTCACCGCGGGCCAGGGCGGGTTTGAGAAGGTTGGCGGCATCCGAACTGCCGGCCGAACCGCCGGCGCCGATCAGGGTATGGGCTTCGTCGATAAACAGAATAATGGGCTTTTCCGAGGCCTTGATCTCGCTTAAAACCCCCTTGAGCCGGTTTTCAAACTCGCCTTTCATGCCGGCGCCCGCCTCCAGCGCCCCCATGTCCAGGCCCAGCAGGGTTACATTTTGCAGCATTTCCGGCACGTCGTCTTCTGTGATGCGGAGGGCCAGTCCTTCGATCACCGCGGTTTTGCCCACCCCCGGCTCGCCCACCAGGATGGGGTTGTTTTTCCGGCGGCGGGCCAGCACGTCAATGATCTGGTGAATCTCTTCTTCGCGGCCGAATACCGGGTCAATATCCCCGGCCGCGGCCTTGGCGGTAAAATCCTGGCAATATTTGGCCAGATACCCGTCTGTACCCGGAGCCCCGGATGCGTCCCCGGCTTCCCCGCCTTCCTGCGGCGCCTGCTGCTGCTCCGAGGAACCCTCGGTGATTTTCCAGAAATGGGTCTGCAGGGTCTCGCGGTTGATTTTTTTGAGCAGATCAACAAACGGGCCGCTGCCAAAGTATGTGGGCCGGGTCAAAAAAGCCGTGAGAATCGCGCCGGTGCGCACGCGCCTGGCGCCCAGGTCAATGGAGGTGATCATCCAGGCCTTTTCAAACAGCTCCACCAGCAGGGGTGAAAATGTGGGTTTTCCCGGGTTGCCGGCCTTCTGGTCCTCCAGTGCGTCGGTTAAGGCCGAGCTGACCCGGGCCGGGTCGATTTCAAAATATCGCAGAATCACCTGGATATCACCCGAGGTGTCTTCCAGGCTCTTGAGCAGAAACTGCTCCACGGTGATCTCGTAATTGGTCCGGGATACGCACAGGCCCACGGCATTGTGCAAGACATTGGTGCTCTGGTCGTTTAGTTTTGAAAACAGGGATTTGATGTCATGGTCCATTTCAGTCTCCGTGGTTTGTCAATTTTTTCAGCCAAGGGCCGTTTGCAGCCCGTATGCGGCATTGGGCGCCGGCTCCCACGGGTCGCAGTCCGGGCTGATCAGCCAGGTATGGTAGCCCAGTTGGCACCACTGCGGCCCGCCAAGGGTTGTGGTATGAATCTGATCATTGTGGACAATCAACCGGATGTCCACGCTCAACGGGTGATCCAGGTATGCGTTGACAACCCGGGTTATGCGGTCAAACGCTTCGGTGCCCGGCGACATGTCGTGAAACCGTGCCGAATCCAGGGGACCGCAACGAATGCGGATTTTGCTGCTGTAGTCAAGAATCCGGATACCAATGTGGCTGTCGCAGCCCAGTTCACAGCCCTGGCGGCCCAGCAGACACCGCTGGTCCGGGTCAATGGCCACCCAATGGGCCACGCATTGATCGATTTCAACCCCGGGAAGCCGGAAAAAGTCGGCGATCAGGGTTTTGAGTCCGAGCGCGGAGCGAGTCCCGCCCATAAACAGTCCGGCATAGCACAGCAGGGCATCGCTTTCCGGCAGGCGGCTCCGGATTTCGGGCTCGGTCCGCCCGATGAGGCTATAGAGACGCTCAAGGCTGACCGGGTCTTTTTCGTCCACGATTTTGACCGGAAGGCGGTACTTGCTCCAGGATTCATAAAAGAGTTTGAAAATCCGGTCATTGAAGATGTCTAAAAAATCTCGTTTGACGCTTTCTTCTTCAAAGGCCTCATCAATGATTTCCTCGGTGTAATAGGTGGGCAGCGGCGAGCCCGGTCCGTAGAACCCCAGGAAATTGGCCGTGATTTCAAAACGCTCCTGGTCCTTTGTGGAAATATCGCGTATACCGGCCACATCCACGTCAGAAAAACCCAGAGACACGGGCGGGCGAATCCTGACGCAATTGCGCAGAAATCCGGAAAAATCCCCCCCGTTTTCACCGGCACGCCGCAGCAGGCGAATGACCTGAAAATAGCCGAACTGCTTCGGGCTGGCCAAAAGGCGGTTTTTCAATGTATCCGGGTCTTTCCGATGCGTATGGGCCATTGGGTCCTCTCGCCGCTTAAGCTGTCGGTCACACTCAGGCGGGTGTAGCTGTTGATGGCTGCGTATTCAGCGAAAAACCGGTCCAGAACCGCGGAAAACAAGACAAAATCTCCCCTGGAGGCAAAGTTTGCCGCATTCATTTTGATTTCAATCTCAAAGCCCCGGATCACGCCCCCCCGGATCACCCGGTTGCCCGGCCTGCAGGAAACCTCACTGATGGCCTGAATGCGCTTGAGATTGGCCTGCACCACGTTTTGGTCCTGCATGGCGGCAAACACGTATAAGCGAAGCAGTGTCTGCAGGCTGTCGGCTTCCATGATGGAAAGCAGGTTCACGGACAGATGCGACAGCAGATTCCACAGCAGGTTGCGGTCCAGGGGCGGGTGGGCCATTTTGGTCGGGTAACCGATGTTTTTAAACGTGCACAGCTCCGGAGAAGTACTGGTGGCCCTGCAGATATCTCCGGCCTGGAGCGCGGCCGGCCGGTCGCCGTTGGTGCAAAGCAGGTCAATGGACAGCGTCTCCGGCCGGACCCGGTTTTCTTCCGGATAACCCACACCGATAAACATTTCCGGTGCCCTGGCGTGGATGGAAATGCGCCTGCGGATAAAATAACTCCCCCGGTCTCCGTCGGCTTCCCGGAAATGTTCAAACGGCGCGTATTCGCGTTTTTGCACGGTTCCCTGGACAATTCCGGTGACTTTTTCCACGGAAAATACGCTGTAGTGATGCCGGTCCTTGCCTGCTGGGATGATCCGGTATTCGCTGTTGCGGTGATCCAGGGAGATGGGCACGGCGTCATGGGCAAACAGATTGACCGCGGGCACGACAAACAGGGCAAACCGCTCAGCCTTCAGATCCCTGGGGATTTCGGTGTGGCGCTCCAGTTCGAATTCCACTGCAAACCGGTCCCCCGAGCCCCGTTCCTGCCAGTTCTCCCAGCCGTACAAATCGAAAAACAGAAACTGCTCCGGGAGGATAAAGTATTCCTGCAGCAGGCGGAAAACCGACAGGGACTGGCCCGGATACGGCACCAGCGCGGTTTGATCCTCTGTTATGGCGTTTTTCAGATGATCCCGGCCCGAAACCGTGACCGGCCGGCCGTCTCTTTCAGGCACAAAGCGGATATTGACCGTGTGCCGATCCAGCAGGGCATAAAGGTCCGCAGCTTCCCCGATGGCCCCCGGCAGGTGCAGCCGGAGCTTTTCCGGGCGCCACTGGTCAAGGGTCAGTCCCGAGAGCCGAAAGTGGATCCGCAGTACCGGATTCTGCCCGATTTTTTCCTCCTGGTCCACGGCAGTGATCCGCAGAGGGTGGACCTCTATGTCCCCGCAGGTCCGGAACGTGCAGGGCTGATCTTTTACCGGCACAGAGTCTATTTCGGTTTGCGCGGGGATGGTAAAGCTTTGCATCAGGCCGACCTTGGGTTCAAAGGCCATCATGACCGCTGCGGGAATCGGCTGGAGGTAATGGGGAAACACCAGCTGCATCAGACCCTGGATGATTTCCGGGAAATCGTCGTCGAGCTTTTCCCTGAGCATGCCGGTCATAAAGGCTGTGGCCTCAAGCAGCCGCTCCACATCCGGGTCCTGGGACGTGCCGGTGAGCATCGGCGCAAGGGCGGGATGGGCCCGGGCAAATTCAACCGCCAGCTCCCGCAGATGCTGCAGTTCCTCCTGGTAGTATTTCTGGGTCATAAAACCTTTCAGCCTGTTGGTATAAACGCTTTTCAGAGCCCGGCAAGTCAGATCAGATCGATTTTTCCTTCCGGATCCACCACGGTTTCAAAGGAGATGTCCATGTCCGAACCGGGCAGCCGGAGTTTGCCCTCGATCTTGAACTTGAGTTTCAATACCTTGTCATCCCTGGGCAGCACTTGGATTCGGGTCCGGGTCAGCCGGGGCTCGTATTTTTCCAGGACGGTCTCGATGTGGCCGGCGAGCTGCTCATAGGTCATGTCGTCAAAGGAGCGGATCATGTTGGTGAAATCCGGCAGGCCCAGGTCGTCTGCAATCATGGCGCTTCCCTGGCGGGTATTGAGCAGGGCCTTTAAATGCCCGAGAACGGATGCCAGAATCAGTTCCGCATTCCATACCCCCCTGCGATCCGGGTCCTGTTCATATGCGCGCAGCCGCTCAAGCAGCCTGAGACCTTCCATTTTACCCGCCGCTCCTTATACAGGCGTTTATTGAGAATTCACCATTGACCACTGTCAATTGACAATGGTCAATGGTAAACCCGGACATATTGTCCGTCCTCTGCCTTCTGCCTTCTGTCTTCTGCCTTCTGTCCTCTGTCCTCTGTCCTCTGCCCTCAGTCCTCTGTCTTCCGTCTTCCCTTTAAGCCTTGGGCGCTTTCCAGTCGTCTTCTGACTCGATGCCGTCGGGCTCATAGGTCCATATGATCTTGCCGTAAGTGAACTGCAAAACTTCCATGTCCTGGTAGGGCTTGTTTTCCGCCAGAAATGTCATGGGCTTATAGGCTCGTGTGGATACCAGGATGGCGCCTTCAAGCTTGGTGGTGAAATAGTGTTCTTCCTGACCTTTGTCGTTGATCCGGAAATACTGGATCTCCACGGTCTTGAACTGCTCGCCGCTGCAGCAGGCCTGGTAGAGCTTCGGAGTGGCCTTGTCAAAATGCTTGGTCACCTTCAGGGGATGGTGGATCCGCTGGCCCGTGGGCATGCCGGTATGTGTATCCTTGGGAATTTCGATCTCGTGATCAATGGCATAGAGCAGAATCATGTCTTCCCGCCCGCCCTGGCTGCAGTCACCGTCGATTTTGCCCTGATTGTTGCCCTCCAGGGTCATGTAACTTGTCATTGCCATAATGCTTTCTCCTTGGTTCTGGTAAAACGGTTATTGGTTTACGGGCAGGCCTTATTCCTTGTCGAGCTTGCCCACCAGCGAAAGCGTAAAGCTGGCGCCCATGTACTTGAAATGGGGCATCACCTTCATCGAAACAGTATACCAGCCCGGGTCGCCGGCCACGTCTTCGACGCTGATCTGGGCCCGGCGCAGGGGACGGCGGGAACGCACGCCGGCCGCGGGGCTTTCCTGGTCGGCCACGTACTGACGGATCCACTTGTTGAGCTCGTCTTCCAGGTCCCCGCGCTGTTTCCAGGTGCCGATATTTTCGCGCTGGATGACCTTGATGTAATGCGACAGCCGGTTGATGACAAACATATAGGGAAGCTGCATGCCCAGCTTGTAGTTGGTCTCGGCTTCCTTTCCCTCGGGGCTGTTGCCGAAGGACTTGGCCTTCTGGCAGGAATTGGCCGAGAAAAAAGAAGCATTGTTGCTGCCCTTGCGCATGGTCAGCCCGATAAAGCCCTCTTCTGCCAGTTCGTATTCCCGCCGCTCGGACAACAGCACCTGGGTGGGGATCTTGCTTTGAATCGCGCCCATGGACTCATAGTTGTATACCGGCAGATCATCCACGGACCCGCCGCCCTGGGGGCCGATGATGTTGGCGCACCAGCGGTACTTGGCAAAGCTGTCAGTCAGCCGGGAGGCAAAGGCAAAGGCCGTGTTGCCCCAGAGAAAACTGGAACTCCCGCCGGAGACGTCTTCCTTGAAGTTAAAGGATTTGGCCGGCACCGTGTCTTCGCCGTAGGGCAGGCGGAGCAGAAACTTGGGCAGGGTGAGTCCCACGTAGCGGGCATCCTCGGATTCCCTGAAAGCTCTCCACTTGGCGTACTGGGGTCCTTCAAAAAGCGAGGAGACATCCTTGAGGTTGGGCAGTTCCTCAAAGGCTTCTATGCCGAAAAACGAAGGGCCGGCCGCGGAAATAAAGGGGGCATGCGACATGGCCGAGACACTGGCGATATTCTGCAGCAGCTTCATGTCCTGGGGCCCGGGCCAGAAATCGTAATTGCCGATGATGGCGCCATAGGGCTCGCCGCCGAACTGGCCGTATTCCTTGGTATAAACGGTTTGGTAGAGGCCGGACTGGGGGATTTCCGGGGCGTCTTCAAAGTCGTCGAGCAGGTCCTGCTTGCTGGCGTTTAAAATCGAGACTTTGATGTTTTCCCGAAAATCCGTGTTGTCCACCAGGTATTTGAGCGAGCGCCAGGCCGATTCCAGCTTCTGGAATTCCTCGTGATGCAGGATCTCGTTGACCTGGGCGGAGATTTTCTGATCCAGGTCCGCGATCATTTCATCCACGATGGCCTTGCTGATCTTCTCACCCTCGCGCTCAGGCTTGAGCATCTCGTCAATAAAGGCCTGAACCCCGGTCCGGGTAATGGAGTAGGACTCGTCGGAAGGCGAAATCTTGGTTGCCCCGAGGATTTCATCGAGCAGTGAGGCCTCCTGGCCCGACGCCTCCTGGTCTTGCTGTTGTTCCTTTTTTTCTTCAGCCATGATGTGCTCCTTATTCTTCTAATCCGAGTTCTTTGAGCAGGCGCTGCCGGGTGCCATCGTCTGCAACGATTTCCTGGAGTTTCTTGCGGAACGCCGGTGTGTTGCCCAGCGGGCCCTTCAACGCGGTCAGGGCTTCGCGCAGCTGCTTGAGCTGGGCCAGTTCCGGGACCTTTTCAACGATTTGATCCGGGTCAAAGTCCTTGATGCTTTCAAATTTCATGTTCACGGCCATTTCCCCGCCTTCTTCGGCATCGCCGCCTTCTTTGGCCAGTTTGTTGGGCACGCCAAAGGTCAGCTCCAGATTCTGGGCCTTTAACACGTCGTTGAAATTGTTTTTGTCCACATTGATGGGTTCGCGGTCCTCGAGCATCCGGTCGTCTTCCTTTGAGGTGAAATCGCCCATCACCATGACCTTCAGCGGCAGTTCCACTTCTTCCTTTGCATCCCCGGTTGCCGACTTGTAGGTGATGTTGACACGTTCCTTGGGGGCCACGGATCCTTCTTTTGCCATAATACTCCCTCCCTTATGTTATGTTGGATAAGCTTGATGGTGCTGTAAAAAGTCCAATATCTGCGTTACGCGCAATTTCTCAGAATTTCACGTACGGATAACTACGCTGCATTCTTCGAAATTGCGCAAGCCTTGATCTTGAA
>NZ_JBSRLA010000051.1:0-27666 GCF_055149105.1 Desulfosalsimonas sp.
GGCTTGCGCGATTTCGAAGAATGCAGCGTACTTATCCGTACGTGAAATTCTGAGAAATCGCGCGTAACGCAGATATTGGACTTTTTACGGTGCCATCAATATTGTCCCAGTTTTTTCGCACTTTCCTTGAAAACAGCATAAAACAGTTCATTTTCATTGATGGCCCGGGCCAGAATGCGATCGAGCTGTGAGATATCCTTTACATGAATGACCACATTGACGCTTTTTAAAAAAGCCGCCATACGGTCCATTGTCTCGTATCGTTCCGTGAGAAGGGCCACAAAGATCTGGCGCCGGGTGTCCATGGTCATTCGCTGGAGATAGATCAGCACCCCGTTGGCATCCGGACTGCTGCTGTCAAAGGTTTCATTGAGCAGAATCAGGTCAAACTGATGGTATTTCATTTTGCGCAGGGCATCACGGACGTCTTCGGGCACGGTTACATGATAATCCATGACTTCCAGAACCTTCTGCGCCTGCGAAACAATGCCCTGGTCATTTTCCAGCAGCATGGCGGTGCGGCCCTCTTCCTCAAGAAAATCAAAGGGCTTTTCACTGGCGTCATAGTCTTCGCCGGTAACGGCAAATTCATCCGCCTCGTCTGCCCCGCCTGCCTTTCCATCCTCAAACCCGGCATCCGCGGCCGGATCAACAGATGCAGCCGGGTTCACTGAAATTCTGTTTTTGCATCCCGGACAGCGCAGGGAAAAGGGTTTGTTTTCCGGGACCTTTTCATCCGGTATCTGAATTTTTTTCTGGCAGTGGGTGCAGGTAATCTCCATCTTTGCCGTCCTTGCCGCAGTTGCGGTCAATGCCTTGTGCGCAGCCGGCCAGATCCGGCGGGCATTTGCCCGGGCGCACGGTTATTTCCGGTTATATCCCATATCGATTTCGAGATTATCAATATCGGTGGTGGCCTCGCCCCGTGCGCTTTTGACCTGGTCAATGCCCCGGCCCACCACAGACCGGCGGGAAGCGTAGGACAGGGCCGTGTTTTCCGTGACCAGGCCCTTTTCAAAAAGATTGACAATATTGTTGTCAAAAGTGGTCATGCCAAAGGCGTTTCCGGCTTCCATGATCTCATAGAAAGTCTTGCCCTCGGCTTCCCCGTTTAGAATCGAATCCTTGACCCGAAGACTGGTGCGCAGGATCTCAAAAGCAGCCACCCGGCCCCCGCCCGCCTTGGGCAGCAGGCGCTGGCATACGATCCAGCGCATGGTGTCGGCCAGCCGGATCCGTACCTGATTTTCCTCTTCAGTGCTGAACATGCCAAGGATGCGGTTTACGGTCTGACCGGCATCCACGGTGTGCAAAGTGGTCAGCACCAGATGGCCGGTTTCCGCCGCTGTCAGACCGATTTCCACGGTTTCCCGGTCGCGCATTTCCCCAACCAGGATGACCTTGGGGGCCTGGCGCAGGGCCGCGCGCAGGCCATGGGCAAAGGAGTCAAAATCCCGGCCGAGTTCCCGCTGGTTAAAAGTGGCTTTTTTGTGGGAATGAACAAATTCAATCGGGTCTTCCAGGGTAATGACGTGAACGGATTTGTTCTTGTTGATGTCCTCGAGCATGGCCGCAAGGGATGTGGTTTTTCCGGTACCGGTGGCACCGGTGACAAAAACAATGCCGTTTCGCTCCTGCGCTATATCGTAAAATGACCTGGGCAGGGCAATTTCCTGGATGGTTGGCACCCGCGTTTCCAACTGGCGCAGCACCACCGAGTAGTGACCTGACTGGGAAAAAACATTGACGCGGAACCGGGCTTTGCCGGGCAGGGAATAGGACAGATCGCAGGAGCCTTCCCGGATCAGGGTCTCGGTGAGCCTCCGGTTGTTGCCGATAAGGTTTAAGGCCACCATCTCTGTTTGAAAAGGGGTGAGTTGGCGCAGCGGCGGCTTCATGTCAACGGGTACCAGTTCGCCGTAGGATTCCACCTGCAGGGGTTTTCCAACGGTGAAATTCAGATCGGAGACGCTCTGGTGCGAATCGAGCATGGTGGTCAGGATATGATCCATTTCCGGCTTTCGCATACCCTCGTTTCCTCGTGTGATTGGTTTTGTGCCGCAGATCGGCCGGGTTTTGTGTTACGCCTCTGTAAAATCGGCTGGCGGATTTTTCATCAACGGCCGGAACCGGGATTTTTCATTGGATTTGGCATAGGCGTCCTCTCCGCTGATCCACCCCTTGTTGTACAAATCCATGATGGCATCGTCTAAAATCTGCATACCATATTTTTTGCCGGTCTGCATGGACGAGGCCAGCTGATGGGTTTTGGCCTCGCGGATAAGGTTTCGCACCGCCGGTGTGGCGATCATGACCTCCAGGGCGGGGCTTCGGCCTTTGCGGTCGATTCGCTTAAACAGCACCTGGGCCAGAACCGCACGGATACCGTCTGACAGGGTCGACCGAATCTGGGGCTGCTGATGGGCCGGAAAAACTTCAACAATCCGGTCCACGGTTTTCATTGCGCTGGAGGTGTGCAGGGTGCCGAACACAAGGTGTCCGGTGGAAGCCGCCTCAATGGCCAGTGAAATGGTTTCCAGGTCCCGCATCTCCCCCACCAGGATGACGTCCGGGTCCTCACGCAATGCACCGCGCAGGGCAGCGCTGAATGTTTTGGTGTGCTGGCCCACTTCGCGCTGGTTAATGATACACCCCTTGCTTTCGTGCACAAATTCGATGGGATCCTCAACCGTGATGATATGATCCTTTCGCACCCGGTTGGCCTCATCAATAATGGCGGCCAGTGTTGTTGATTTTCCGCTGCCGGTGGGCCCGGTGACAATCACCAGCCCCCTTGGCAAAGTGGCCAGCCTGGAGACCACCGAGGGCAGACCCAGCTGCTCCACGGTCATGATGTTGGTGGGAATCTGCCGGAAAACCGCGCCCACCCCGTTTCGCTGCATGAACATATTGGCCCGGTACCTGGCCAGGCCCGGGATTTCATAACCAAAATCAATGTCCCCGGTTTCCTCAAATACCTTGATCTTGTCTTCCGGGGTGATTTCATAGACCATGGCGCGCAGGTCATCATTGCTCAAGGCCTTGTACTTCACCCGCTCGATCTCCCCCCGTATGCGCAGGGCGGGCTGCTGGCCGGCCGCAAGATGGAGGTCTGAGGCCCCCTGATCATTCATCAGCTTGAAAAACGCATCAATCTTAGCCATGCAAACTCCCGGAATCTTTTGATGAAATAAACCGGGACAGCTACATCATCCGTCCCAGTTGAAACAGGCTTTTAACCAGAAATTCCTGAAGAAAAATAATGCCCAGCAAAACAATAATGGGAGAAAAGTCGATTCCGCCAAACACCGTGGGAATGCGCCGGCGAATCTGGAACAACACCGGGTCGGTAACCTGACGGATAAACCGAACGATCGGGTTATACGGATCCGGATTGACCCATGACAGAACCGCCTGGGCGATAATAATCCACATATATACAGTCAGCACCATTTGCAGAACTGTTGCCAAACCAACGAGAAAATTACCGAAGATAAGCATTTGCCGCACACTTTATATGAATGAGGTGATCTGGTTGTTGTTTTTGCGCTTTTTTGTTGTACAGCAATATATTTAAATATATATGCACCATTCGTCAAGAGCTTTCCCAAAGTCTTCGATCATTGACAACATCGGGGATCACCCTTATAAATGCATTTACCTGCAAACTGACCCTTTTTAAAAACGAGAGGCGCATGCAACAGATGAAAAAGCAAATCGGTTTTATTGGCGCCGGCAACATGGCCGAAGCCATGATCGGCGCCGTGCTCGGTGCCGGCCTGGTGACCCCGGACAATCTTTTTATCAGCGACCCGGATGAAAACCGCAAGGCGCAGCTGCAGTCCGCCTACGGCATTCAGACGGCTTTAAGCAATAAAGATCTGGTTGCCCGATGCGACATTGTCATTTTTGCCGTCAAGCCTCAGGTCATTGATGCGGTTTTGCAGGAACTGACCGAAACCCGGGCTTTTGCCGCCTCTGCCGGCCGCCGGCTGTTTATATCCATTGCCGCCGGAATCCCGCTGGCACGCATTGAAAAGTTTATTTACGCTCAAAAAACAGATGCCGAGATCCAAAACATGCCCGTGCTGCGGGTCATGCCCAACACCCCGGCCCTGGTGGGCGCCGGCATGTCCGGTTTGTGCGCAAACCGGTCTGCCCGGGCCGCTGACATGGAAATTTCCCGGACATTGCTTTCCGCCATGGGAAAGGTCAGGGTGGTGAATGAAGAACAAATGGACGCGGTCACAGCCCTGTCCGGATCCGGGCCCGCCTATGCCTTTTATCTGCTTGAAGCCATGATTGAGGCCGGCTGCGAACTCGGACTGCAGGCCGACGCAGCCTCGGATCTGGCCGAAAGTGCCGTTTCAGGGGCGCTGTCCCTGATCCGGGCCCGGAAAGAGAATCCGGAGACACTGCGCAGCAGGGTCACTTCTCCAGGGGGCACAACCGAGGCCGCCATCCGGGTTTTAGACCGGCACCAGGTCAAGCAGGCCATTGTCTCAGCGGTAACCGCCGCTGCTCAACGCTCCCGGCAACTCAGCCAGCCCGGAAACGACTGATTCTTTGTTTTGAAAAAGCATCCGGCTTTCCAATGCCGTGCCCAACACTTACCATGGAACTGGCCCGTATTTTGATAAAATCCAGATTTTTATCTTTTGCATTACTGCTTGTTTCCGCCCTGATCGTCACCGGCCCGGCAAATGCCGCTCCGGAAGTGCTGACGGCAAAAGCCCATCACTCTTCGGTTGAAATTTCGGCCGGCGGCAAGGCTGAGGTGGCTTTGGCGGTTGAGATAGCGGACAATTGGCATATTCATTCCAACAAGCCCGGTGAAAACGATTTTGTGGCGGCCGGACTTCAGCTGGCCGATCATGGCGGGATGTTTGCCCTGGAAAACATTCTTTATCCAGAGGCTGAAAAACACGATTTTGCGTTTTCTGACACCCCGGTGAGCGTCTTTAATGAAACCTTTTATATAACAGCCACGCTTGCGGCCCGAAATTCCGTGACGCCCGGAACCTATGATGTGCCACTGGAACTTGTCTTTCAAGCCTGCTCCGAATCTGCGTGCGCGGCTCCGGCCAACGTCCGGGACGTGATAAAGGTCAAGGTCACCGGGCCGTCTGCTGGCCGGAATCCGGAACAGCCGGGACTGAACGCAGCTGTCTCCGGAAACACGAAAAAAGATCCTGCAGACAGCAGCACCGCCATGACGGGATCGGGTATTTTTGCCGACATCGCCTCTGCCGGCCTTGCCGTCAGCCTGCTACTGGTGTTTGCCGGCGGCCTGGGGCTTAATCTCACCCCTTGCGTTTATCCCATCATTCCCATAACCATCAGCTATTTTGGGGCCCAGAGCGAGGGGCGCACATTTTTCCTGTTTATCCTTGGGCTTGTTTATGTTCTGGGAATGTCCATAACCTATTCGGCGATTGGCGTCATCAGTGCCTTTTCCGGTGCGTTTTTTGGAGGCCTGCTCCAGCAGCCGGCGGTCATCGGCACAATTGCCGGGATATTTGTTTTTCTGGCCCTGGGCATGTTTGGCTGCTATGATTTCAAGCTCCCTGACCGATGGGTGGCCCGGGCATCCGGCTCGCGCACCGGTGTGTTCGGCGCCCTGCTTATGGGTCTGACCATGGGGATCATCGCCGCACCCTGTATCGGACCCTTTGTGCTTGGGCTTATGGCATACGTGGCCGCTGTCGGCGATCCGTTTTACGGATTTCTGCTGTTTTTTTTCCTTTCCCTGGGTCTGGGGTTTCCATATTTGTTTCTGGCCGTGTTTGCGGGAAAAATTCGGCAATTGCCACGTTCCGGAGTATGGATGGAGGGGGTCAGGCATATTTTCGGCCTGATTCTGCTGGCCATGGCCGTCTACTTTGCCGCCCCGCTTTTGCCGCCCATAATCCGGGCATACGCCCTTCCGGTATTTGGAATACTGGCATCCGGATATTTGCTGTTTTTCGACCGGGCCGGCAATTCGGCTGTGGTTTTCCGCCGCCTGAAAACCGGACTGGCCGTTTTGGTGCTGGCATTTGGCTTATTGGGCTTAATCCCCCCGGAAAGCGTTAAAGACCAGTGGCCGGCCTTCACAGAACCGGCGTTCCGACAGGCCCTGGCAAACGAGGGGAAAGTGATTATGGTATTTCATGCGGACTGGTGCCTGCCTTGCCGGGAAATGGATAAGCAGACTTTTTCAGATCCCCGGGTGCAGGAAGCCATGGATGACTTCCGGGTGTTTGAGGTAAATCTCACCAGTGCCGAAAACCGGCAGGCCCGGCAGACCAGCCGTAATTTCGACGTCCAGGGCGTGCCCACGGTGCTGATAATTGATGAAACCGGCCAGGAGGCCGACCGGATAACCGGATTTATCGATCCCGACGAAATGATTCAGCGCCTGTCCCGGGTTCACTGAACAAGCCGCGGACGGCTTTAACCCTAGCAAAACAAATTTATAATAAATAAGGAGAAGGCATGACACCAACGAGAACCCTTTGCATTATGGCCCTGTTTGCCGGATTTTTTGCCCTGGCGCTGATCCCTGCCGGGGCCGGGCAAACCGCCGACAGCGGCCCTGAAATCAACTGGTATTCCTATGAAGACGGCATGGAAAAAATCAGGGAAAGCGAAAAAAAAGGATATCTTCATTTTTACACAGACTGGTGCTCCTATTGCCGGTTGATGGATGAAAAAACTTTTTCTGATGCCGATGTGGCCGGCTATATCAACGCCAATTTTGTTGCCATGCGGGTCAATGCCGAACAGGAGCAGGATCTGGCCGAGTCTTACAGGGTCAAACAATTCCCGTTAAACTGGTTTATCGACAGCAACGCCGAACCCATCGGCAGCCAGCCCGGATACATCCCGCCGGAACAGATGGTTCACATGCTTAAGTACGTACAGACAGATGATTATGAAACAATGAATTTCGGCGAATACATGGAAAAGCAGGACAACTAGTGCCCGAATGAAAACCAGGGTTTTTATGAACAACAAGGCTCGCAGCGATCCTGCCCGAACTGCTCCGGGCATGGATCTGGACGCCCGGGCAATGGCGCAGCGTGTTGAAAATTCGCCGGCCCGGCCAAGGCCCGGGGAATCGGCCTTTGCTGCTGCCAGTGTCATGCTGCTTTTATATGAAAAAAACCGTCAACCTTTCATGCTTGCGGTTTTGAAAACCGGTAAGTGAACTGTTGCGTCCGGGTTGGCGCGCTTTGCCGGCGGCGCCCCCCTGCCAGGCGCGAAAGCTCATAAATACGCACACCAGCCCGGCCGCAGCGCTGAGCAGGGCCGGCACCCAGACATAAGAATGAAAATCCGGCTGGCTGCGGGCGACCGCAATGCCCAAACCACCCATCAGTGTGAGAAAAAGAAAGATTGTGGCCGCTGCAAGGCAAAACAGGCGGCTGCGGTACCAGGGCACCGGGTTTTTCCGAAACAGAGGATTTTGATTGGATTGCATATGATTTCGTTTACCTCATCTGACCTGCCGGATCAAGCCATGATTGCCCCGGTCATCCGGTTTGCTGCAATTTTCCTGCTGGCAATAGCCCTTGGTGGCTGCATGCAAACAGCCGGTGGCCCTGTGCGCCCGTCGCCGAAATCCGAATACCGACCCGGCACCATCATTTCCGCAGAAACCGGAAAACCGGTTTCCTTTGAAGCCATGATCCGGGACATTGAAACCGCCCGTGTCATCTATGTGGGTGAGACGCATACGCGCAAAGCCGACCACCAGGCCCAGCTCAAAATTTTAAAAGCCCTTGATCAGCAGATTTCAGACTTGGTCGTGGGCATGGAGATGTTTTCCCGACCCTATCAGCCCGTCCTTGATGCCTGGAGCAGCGGAGAGTTGTCTGAGGCCGCCTTTATAGAAGACACACATTGGTATGCCAACTGGAAATTCGACTATGATTTGTACAAGGCCCTGTTGGATTATATCCGGGAGCAGCGGATTGCGCTTTACGCCCTAAACATTGAATTCCACATCCCTTCCCGGGTTGCCGCCGGCGGCATTGACTCTCTGCTGGCCCATGACCGCGCCCGCCTGCCGGAATCCATTCTTCTGGATGATCCCGATCACCGGCAATACGTTCAGGATATTTTTGACAAACACGGCCGTGCCGCAACCCGGTATTCTTTTGAAAATTTCTACCAGGCCCAGTGTGTCTGGGAGGATGTGATGGCTGAATCCGTCAGCCGGCACTTAAAAGACCTGACCATGCTTGTTTTTGCCGGAAACGGCCATATTACGCACAAGTTCGGCATCCCGGACCGCGCCTTTGAACGCACCCGAGCGCCTTTTAAAACCGTCATGCCGACTTCCGGCTATGACACCGAAGATCTTCGGGCTGCCGATTATATCTGGATCACTGCTGATAAGCCCGAAACCCCTCATTGATTCGCGTATCTTCTGTTATCCGGCCAAGATACAATATATAGATTTTTTATTTGACACATAACAATATATTGTTATATATTATTGCAAATCACCAACATGGTGGCATCAACGCTCACTCATGTATCCGAAGCATTCATAAAGGGGGATCACCTATGTTCACACACATTAAGAAGCGCAACGGCAGAGTTGCTTCTTTTGATGCATCCAAAATCACCGCAGCCATTGCCAAGGCCGGCAGTGCCACCGACGAATTCGACGAGTCAATGGCAAAGAAGCTAATGCTTCGCGTGCTGACCCTTGCCCATGAAATGCAGCTGCCGTCCCCGCCGGAGGTTGAGGAAATTCAGGATATCGTTGAACGGGTCCTGATTGAATCGCCTTTTCACAAATCCGCCAAGGCCTACATCTTATACCGGGAGCAGCACGCCCAGATCCGCAATATCACTACCCGGGCAAATGTGGAACTCGTTGAGAACTACGTCCAAAAAATGGACTGGAAGATCAAGGAAAACAGCAACATGAGCTTCTCCCTCCAGGGGCTCAACAACTATATTTCCTCTGATGTCACCGCCGAATACTGGCTGAACCGGATTTATCCTCACGAGGTTCGCAATGCCCACAAAAACGGGGATCTCCACATTCACGACCTGAGCCTGCTGTCGGTCTACTGCGTTGGATGGGACCTGCAGGATCTTTTACAGGTTGGCTTCATGGGCGTTCCGGGCAAAGTGGAAAGCGCTCCTCCCAAGCACCTGCGCTCGGCTTTGGGTCAGGTGGTCAATTTTTTCTACACCCTTCAGGGAGAAGCTGCCGGCGCCCAGGCCGTATCCAATTTCGACACCCTGCTGGCCCCGTTTATCCGATATGATGACCTGTCGTTTAAAGAGGTCAAGCAGGCGCTTCAGGAATTTGTCTTTAACATCAACATTCCCACCCGGGTGGGATTTCAAACCCCGTTTACCAACATCACCATGGACTTAAACGTGCCCAAAATGCTTAAAGACACTCCCGTGATCCTCGGCGGACAAATGCAGCCGGAAACCTACGGGCAGTTCCAGGAGGAAATGGACACGTTTAACCGCGCCTTTGCCGAAGTCATGATGGAAGGAGATGCCAAGGGCCGCGTGTTTACCTTTCCCATTCCCACTTATAACATCACCGCGGATTTTGACTGGGACAACCCCAATCTGGATAATATCTGGAAAATGACCGGCAAATACGGGATCCCCTATTTCTCCAACTTTGTCAACTCGGATATGTCGCCGGAAGACGCCAGATCCATGTGCTGCCGGCTGCGCCTGGACAACCGTGAACTGAAAAAACGCGGCGGCGGGCTTTTCGGGGCAAACCCTTTGACCGGATCTATCGGCGTGGTCACGGTCAATCTGCCCAGAATCGGCTACCTTGCCCAGGACCGGGAGGATTTCCTTTCCCGGCTTTATCAGCAGATGCAGATTGCCGCCCAGAGCCTGACCATCAAACGCAAGGTTCTGGAAAAATTCACCGAGCAGAGCCTGTATCCTTATTCAAAATTTTATCTGCGTGCCATCAAGGATCAGACCGGTTCTTACTGGACCAACCATTTCTCCACCATTGGATTAATCGGCATGAACGAGGCCTGCATCAACCTGCTTGGAACCGATATCGGCACTGATGAAGGCCGGCAGTTTGCCGTGGATGTTCTGGATTACATGCGCGGCACCATTGAACAGCTCCAGGAGGAAACCGGGGAATTTTACAACCTTGAGGCAACCCCCGGAGAGGGTACCGCCTACAGGCTGGCCATGCTGGACAAAAAAGCTTTTTCCGACGTGATTTGCGCAAATGAAACCCAATTTGTCCAGGGAGCGGATCCGTTTTACACAAACTCCAGCCAGCTGCCGGTCAATTATACAGATGACGTATTTAAAGCACTGGAGCTCCAGGATGACCTGCAGACCCGGTACACCGGCGGCACTGTGTTTCACATTTTCCTCGGCGAGCAGATGATCCAGTTTGAATCCGCTAAGAATTTGGTCCGCAAGGTCACGGAAAACTTTCGCATGCCCTATTTTACCATTTCCCCCACTTTCAGCGTGTGCCCGAGCCATGGCTACATCAGCGGCTATCACGAAAAATGTCCCAAATGCGATCAACCGGCAGAGGTCTACTCCCGGGTAGTCGGATACCTTCGGCCGGTGCACCAGTGGAACAACGGCAAACAATGCGAGTTCAACATGCGGCAGACCTTTCAGGTGGCTTCCTGAAAAAAGTTGGATCAACTTTTAAAAAAACCTTAACCGAGCCCTACAGCGGATGAACCGGCAATGCATATAGGCGGCCTTCTCAAGTACTCTTTAATCGATTATCCGCCGCACATCAGCTGCGTGATTTTTACGGCCGGGTGCAACTTCCGGTGCCCGTACTGCCACAACCCGGAACTGGCAGTCACCGGCCCGGACACCCGGCACCTTTCCCGTAACCATGTCATGGACTTTCTGGCCACCCGGCAGAAATATCTTGACGGAGCGGTCATTTCCGGCGGGGAGCCCACTCTTCACCCGGAATTGCCCGGATTTTGCGCTGATCTCAAGTCCATGGGATTTCTTGTGAAACTCGACACCAACGGGAGCCGGCCGGAAGTAATTCAGGAGCTTGTGAAAAACAACCTTGTGGATTATCTGGCCATGGATATCAAAACCGCCCCTGAACTCTATAACCAATATATTGCAGTTCAGGCTGACGCTGCTGCGCTTCGCAGATCTGTTCAAATTATCATTGAATCCGGGCTTGCCCACGAATTCCGGACGACCTGCATCCACCCCCTGATTACCCGGAAAACTGTAAAATCCATTGCAAAATTGGTTGCAGGAGCCGACCTCCACGCTTTTCAACATGTTCAGAACAAAAATGTCCTGGACCCGGGTTTTTTTGACGACCAGGGACGTGTCTCTTCAGATGCTGACATGGAGGCGTTCCAAACTCTCATGGCCGGTTCTGTCAAAAAGGTTATCATTCGATAGATTGTTTTTTCTCCTGCTCTTTCAGGTTCCTGCAAACGACTGTCCTGATCGTCCTGATCTGATCACCCTAAAACCCGTTATTGTTCCACGTGAAACAACAAGGTATCTCCATGCAGGTGCCGATTTTTTTGTCCGTGCTCCAATCACAGCCTGACCCGGCTGCTTACGCAATCCAAACACCTGTCTCCAAAAAAGTGATTTGCTGTTTTGCGGCTGATCGGAAGGAGACCGCACTGGCAAAGGCAGCCATTGCCCTATCAATAAACTTGACAAAAGGGGAACTTTAAATGAGAATGGCTGCCTTTTGAAGCAAAGGCAGCCATTAAAAACACAGGAGGGATCAAATTGACTGTTACGGGACTGATCAAAGCTGCGGCCATGCTGCTTGCTGCCGGAATTCTGGGCAGCTGGTTTTTATCCGAAGTAAAACAGGCCAAGATTGAAAAAAAACCCTGGTATACACCCTATCTTTCCGTTCCCGGACTGCTGATTCTTCTTGCCTTAAGCCTTCCGGTGATCGCATGGCTTGTTCAGAAATAACCCATATCCCCGGCGGCCAAAAACCTTACGGGGTATCCGGGTTGTCTTTCTGCTTTTCAAACCCTTCCCTGTCCAGCAGCTGCCGGTACCAGCATGCAAAGTCAAACATGCCCAGATAGCGTTCGTCCTCGTTGATAATTCCGAGACATAGCTCCATGGCCCCTTTTCGGTAATCATGGCCGTGGTCGGAAATGTCCCATGTCTGAAAAAACTCCCGGATCAGATCGTTCATGGTGCGGCGGCTGCGATCCATGCGCATGTCCAGGGGATCTTTGGGCCCTGCAAACGGGTCCCACCGTTCATAGCCCTTTTTCATGATATGTTTCTGGCGCCTTGGTGCCATACTGTCAAATATGGCCTTTTTCAGGCTGTCTTTTTCCTTTTCACTGAGTTCCATAACATTCCCCGTCCAATCGAATTTATTCTTCCTGTTCCGAATCGGCTTCTGCAGAAGCAATCCCCAGGTATTCGTCATTATAGTCTGTAATCAATGCCATGGAAACCGGCACCAGCACATCAGCCATTTTCACATGCCGGGAACCCATTTCCTTTACCATTTCCGCGGAAATGCGCATCAACTGATCGTGGATGGCATCCATGTTAATGGTGGTATATTGCTGACCCGCCTGAAATCCGGTCTTTCCGCAGGTACGGCCCCGGCCGCCAATGGACAAAGGCGCTCCGTAAATCCGGCATGCAATGGGCCGATACGGATACAGATCACAACGATCCGATTCATTGAGCAAAGGGCAGCGGATCCGCTCCTTTGCCATTTCCTCAACAATACGGGTCTCATCTTCGCCCTTCTGCGTTTGCCGATAGGCATCCCTTTTGCGCTTATAAATTTTCCGGTCTGCCTGATTGGCTTTTTCAAGAAGCTTGCTGCGTTCCTCGCCGGAAAAATTGGCGTTAAATTGATGATTCAGGTACATGGCCTCTATAAGGGTCAAATCAAAAAGCGCAAAACAACAGTCCGTGCATCCGGGCTCGCAAACAACCTCGCTCGGATATGCCTGCTTAATCCGCAAAAAAGCTTCATCCGCCTTTTGGGCCAGGGCTTCATAGGTTTTAAAAAATTCACCTGCGTCAAACTTCATTGCTATATCCTCCTTAAAAGCTTTTTACCGCGTTCGATGTTTGTCAGGAAGAAACCCCTGTGTGATGGATCTGTTTTTCAGTGCGGACAGTTTAGCGATTTGCAGCATTTTTCTCTAAAAAAGCCAATGTCACTTACGAACAGATCCGGGTCCTGAGCTTCCTTTTAAAACACCGTCAAACATCTATAAAAAACAAAAGCCAGGGTGCAAAATAGATTCAATTGTTTCACGTGAAACAATTGATTTCTACTTGCCCACACAATAACGACTAAAAATCTCATCAAGCACATCCGTCCCAATATGCCTGCCGGAAATTTCATCTATGGCTGAAAGCCCTTCATGCAAATCAATTGAAATCAGCTCAGGCAATCTCCGGTTTTCCAGACCGGAAATCACTTTGGAGACCGCTTCTGCTGCCTGGTCCAGCAGGCATTTCTGACGCCAGTTCGGAATAAATCCAGACCGAACCACGGCCACGGATGACAGGACCATATCGGCAATACGCTGTTTTAAAGCGTCAATGCCGGTGCCTTGTAAGGCAGATACCTCCACGCAGGAAGCCTCCTGCATGGCCGGCGGCAGCCTTAAAACCTTTTCATGATCCGCCAGATCGGATTTGTTTATCACAAGCACAACCGGGATGTCCGCCAGTTGCTCGTAAATGACAACATCTTCATCCGCTATGGGCCGGCTGGAATCCAGAACATACAAAACAATATCAGCAGACGCCATGCATTCCCGGGTTTTTTCAATCCCCAGCCGCTCTATGGGGTCCGGGTCCTTCCGAAGTCCGGCTGTATCCGTCACCAGCACAGAAACGCCCCGGGTTGTCAAAGAAGCTTCAATGCAGTCCCTGGTGGTGCCGGCGATTTCAGTTACAATGGCGCGCTGCTGGTTAAGCAGGCAATTCATCAAGCTGGACTTGCCGACATTGGGGCGGCCGATGATTACGGCCTGAACCCCCTGGCGCAAAAACCGCCCGCTTTCATAGGCATCCCGCAGCTGATTGATTTGTTGAAGAACTTCTCTTGAAAAACCCAGGCTTTGCCCGGAATCATCGATTTCATCACCAGCGGCTTCAGGAAAGTCAATGGCCGCCTCCAGGGACCCAAGCACGGAAACCAAAGATTGGCGAATGGAGGAAACGACATCTGAAAGCTGCCCTGTCATCTGACTGACAGCCATGTCAAGGGCGGCATCGGAACGGGCGGTAATCAAATCGGCAACAGCCTCGGCCTGGGTCAGATCCATGCGGCCGTTGATAAAGGCCCGGCGAGTAAACTCCCCGGGCTGCGCAGGGCGTATTCCCTGAGAAATCAAAAGGTTCAAAATTTTTTCAAGTACCTGGCTCCCGCCATGCGCCTGAATTTCCGCCACATCCTCACGGGTATATGAATGCGGCGCACGCATAACAGCCAGGATCACCTCATCCAGGAGGCTCCCGGAGTTCGGATCAAGGATATGGCCCAGATACATCCGCCAGCTCTGAAACCCCTCTCCGGCATCTGTATCGCGGCCGGAGGAGCTTTGACCATAAGAAGCGCGCCTGAACACAGCGGTCACTGCAGCGATTGCCTCCGGGCCGGAAACCCTGATGATGCCGATACCGCCATTGCCTTCAGGGGTGGCCACTGCAGCGATAGTTGAGCTGTCCATCTGCTGATCCTTTTTGCACGGAAATCTGTGTTCCGGCAAAACCTTATTCAGTCCGGGGCCGGGATTTTTTGGCCTGGTTTTTTTTCCTGGGCATAATCAGCAGCTTTCGCAAATCGCCGTTGCCAACGCTCTGTGTACGAACCTCGCGATTGTCGCGCAGGCTTAAATGCACCACACGGCGGTCCTGAGCGCTAATACGGTTAATGACCATGGGCTTTCCGCTATCCATGGCTTTTTGTGCCAGCCTGGCCGCCAGGGTGGTGAGTTCGGCACGACGCTTTTCCAGATAGCCTTCCACGTCAATCTCAATAGGGACACTAGGACCGAATTGCTTGTATACGCCTTTTTCCACAAGATAGTAAATGGCATCCAGCGTCTGGCCGCGCTTTCCGATCAGACGGGCGGAATCACCGCCCTTGATGTCAAACCGGATCAGCTCGGCATCAACCTTTAAATCCAGTTCCGAATCCGGAGAAACCAATACAATGATCTGATCAAGAAACCCCCGCACCCAATCCGCCACAACGCCGGGGTCCGCCCTGGGATCTTCCCTGGCGGGCGGGTTTGGAGCTTTCTCTTGTGGTTGCTCCGGTTCAGTGACGGTTTCTTCTGTTTGAGCACCGACTTCGCGGCTGGTATCCGTGGAAGGGCCGAAAGCTTCGTCCACAAGAGCGGAAACCGAATCATCATCCTGATTTTTATCTTCCCGGGAAGCAGGGGTCCTGTCAGGCTCGGAAAGATCCGGCCCGGAAGCCACCTCAGGAACGGAAACCCGGATCACCGCCTTTTTGGCTCCAACAAGTCCGAAGATCCCGCTGGAGCCGTAGGAAATAATATCGTATTTCAATTCATCCCGGTTGCGGTTGAGTTCGGTGCAGGCTTTTTCAACGGCTTTATCCACGCTTTTTTCTTCAAAATCCTGGTATGCAGTCATTAAACCAACGCCTCCGATTAAACGGTTTTCCGTGTAACGTAATACTGCTGGGCAATTGACAGTACGTTATTGGTCAACCAGTATAGCACCAGCCCGGACGGAAAATTGACGAAAATCACTGTAAAGACCAACGGCAGCATCATCATGATCCTGGCCTGGGACGGATCTCCGGGAGGCGGCGACAACTTCTGCTGCAGAAACATGGTGGCACCCATGATGATGGTCAGCACCGGAATACCGTATGGAGGCGCCATCAGGGGGATGGAAATGTCAAACCGAAAGAGCCGGTCCGGGGATGAAAGATCGTTTATCCAGAGAAAAAAGGGTGCATGCCGCAGTTCAATGGCTTCGTAAAGCATGCGGTAAAAGGCGATAAAAACGGGAATCTGTACAACCATGGGCAGACATCCGCTCATGGGGTTGACTTTATAGGTTTTATAAAGCCGCATCACCTCTTCGTTCATTTTCTTCTTGTCATCCTTGTATTTCTTCCGGATGTCGGCCATTAGCGGCTGTAATTTTTTCATCTCCGCCATGGACCGGTAGCTCTTGTTGCCAAGGGGCCAGAAAATGATTTTGAAAAGCATGGTCAGCAGAATAATGGCCACCCCGTAATTGGCCACCCCGAATTCATGGATCTTATTCATCAGGTACAGACACGGTTTGGCGATAATGTCAAAAAACCCGAAATTAATGGCTTTGTCCAGTTCATAGCCAAAGGCCTTTAATTCCGACATGCGTTTGGGACCCATGAACAGATGGTACGCATAGGATTGCCCGGCACCGGCCTCAAGACGCTGCATGGGCTCGACATACCCCACCCGCAGAACCTCCCGGTCAGTATCCTCGTTCATACGGATACGTTTTTCCCGGGGATTTTCCGGAACCAGTGCGGTCATGAAATACCTGTCCTCAATGCCGGCCCACCGGATTTTACCGGAAAAAGATTGCTCTTCATCGAGGTTTTTGGGTTTGACCTCCTCGAGGCTGCCGTCAACATAGGCAAATGGGCCTTCAAATACAAAAGTGCCGCCGTCCGGCCGCGGATTGGTCATCTCAAGCATCATCTCAGGTGCCAGGGGCGCGCTGCTCTCGTTGACCAGATTGACATTTAGGCCGATCTTGTAGCTGTCCGGGTAAAACACGTACTGCTTTTCGATAACCAGGCCCCGGGAGGACTTCCAGTAAAAGGAAAGGGTTTCCGGCTGGTCTGTTACGCGAAGGCGATCTCTGTCAGCATCGGTTGTAAAAACAGCCTGTTCCGGAGCCTCCACGTCAGAACCGGCAAACCGGATCAGTGCGGTGCCCACGGAATTGGATTCCGGCACCAACTGCTTGCGGGGAGAGTCCTCGTCCATACTCTCCCGGTACTGGTTTAAAACAAAGTGGCGAATTGCAGCGCCTTTTTCTGAAATCTCGGCGCGGTACAGATTGTTTTCAACCACAATGGCGCCGAAACTCTGGGACGGCAGTTCTGCCGGGGTTGGGTCGGGTTTTCCGGTTTGCCTGGAATCCGGCCCGGTTTCCGATCCCCTGTCATCGGAAACGCTTTCTGAGCTCCGGCTTTGTCCGGACTGCTCCGGCGGCTGGACGGGCTGGCCGGGCACAAACAACAGTTCCCAAAGCACAAAGACCATAATGGTCAGAAAAATGGCCAGCAATAAACGCATATGTTCCATATCGTCTCCTGAAATAGCACGCGATGGCTGAAAAAATGGCTGACCCATCCCCGGTAAAAGGGATTACGGGTCTATTGAAGATGGCGGCAATGTGTCCAGCAGGACTTACAAGGCGGCAAGAAAGGGCTGGAAGGTGACCTTTGGCAGCCCCGGGTTACCGTGGAAACGCACTTAATCTGATCGCTGCCCGCCGGTGCAGATTGGCGCAACTGTCTGGTCTTCTGCTTCCAAAACCGGGTCAATGCCGCCGGGATGAAATGGGTGGCATTTTGCCAGCCGCTTTACCGCCAGCCATCCCCCGCGAATCGCTCCAAACCGGCGGATGGATTCATAGGCATACTCGGAACAGGTTGGATAAAACCGGCAGCATGAACCGATGACCGGCGAAAGCAGGCACTGATACAGCCTGATGGAAAACAGCAAAAAATATTTAATGGCAGTTCCCCCTGATTTTGCAAAACAGCTTTTCCAGCGATGCAAACATCTCTTTTGACGAAGCGCCGGCAGCTGATTTTCTGGCAATCACATTGATATCAAAGTTGCCCCCGAGACGGTGGCGATTGGTCCGGAAATATTGCCGGACAATTCTCTTGATGCGATTGCGCACGACAGCATTGCCGATTTTCCGGGTCACAGTAATGCCAAGTCTCGGCCGGTCAAGGAGATTTTCACTAAATGCCACCACAAAGACACGATCCGCAACACTGTCCGCTTTCCTGGAAAGATAGACAAACTGGCCCCGCTTGAGCAGTTTGTCGGTTTTCTGCAAGCCATTGCCCCGGATTTGCATCAAACGGCCAGGCGCTTACGTCCCCTGGCCCGCCGTCTTTTGATCACGCATCGGCCCTGCTTGGTCGCCATCCGCTTTAAAAATCCGTGTTTTCTTGCTCTTTTTATTTTGCTTGGCTGATATGTTCGTTTCATTATTTTACCCTTTTTTGCAAATCTTTTGTGTTTATCACGCCACTGTCGCCTGAAATCCAAAAATATGGATCAAAAGGTTGTTAGCGCAATACACCCATTTTTGTCAAGATTCAAATCAATTCAATCCGTCTTCCAGGACTTCGGTAATATCGTACTGTTCCAGATGATAATCCCGCTGGGGATAAATGCAGATCTGCCGGTTGACCTGTTCCTCGAGATCGGAAATCAGGCTGCTTTCCTGGCCGAGCAGCAAATCGGCAATCACGGGATGGACCTTGATCTGGATCGTTGAAGGCCGGGTTTCAGCGCCCTGGCGGCGGACATCCCGAAACACATTATAGCAGATGCTTCGGCGGGACAAGAGCATGCCCTCGCCCTCACAATAAAAACAGGGCTCGCACATCATCCGCGGCAGAGACTTGACAACGCGTTTGCGCGTCATCTGGATCAGCCCCATATCCGACATGGGCAGTACATTGGTCTTGGCCTTGTCCCGTGCCAGTGCCTCTTTTAAGGTATTGTAAACCTTTTCCTGGTCGGCCTTGCTCTCCATGTCAATAAAATCAAGAATAATGATGCCCCCCAGATTGCGCAGCCGGATCTGGTAGGCGATCTCCTTGACCGCCTCAAGATTGGTCTTGAGAATGGTTTCGGCAAAATTGCGTTTGCCTACATACCGGCCGGTATTGACGTCAATGGCCACCAGGGCTTCGGTGATCTCGATGACAATATAGCCGCCGCACTTGAGCCACACCTTTTTCTTAAGGGCCCGCTGAACGTCGACTTCCAGATTATACGCATCAAATATGGGCTCTTCGCCGGTATACAGGGACACGGAGTTTTTCAGCCGGGGCATGAACTTTCCGATAAACTGCTTTACTGTTTTGTACACCGCAGGCGCGTCAATAATAACCCGGTCGGCCTCATGGGCCAGCAAATCCCGCACGCAGCGCAAGGTGACAGTGAGTTCCTGATGCAGCATGGACGGTGCTGAGACCTCATGATAACGCTGTTGAATATCATTCCAGAGATTGTTTAAAAACTCCATGTCCTGGGCAAGAACATCTGCGCTAACGCCTTCTGCAGCGGTGCGGACGATATAGCCGTATGAATGGGTCCGCATGGATTCCACAAGCTCTCGCAGGCGGGTGCGCTCGGTCTCGTCGGCAATCCGGCGGGAAATGCCGAGATGATCCACCGTGGGCATCAGCACCAGAAACCGGCCGGGAAGGGATATATAGGTTGTCAGGCGGGCGCCCTTGCTGCCGATGGGCGAACGGGCCACCTGCACCAAAAGCTCCTGGCCGTCTTTGAGTATCTGCTCGATGGGCGGCCGTCCCTCCGGGGCGGTGCCAATGCCCCGCCCTGAAATGGGACCGCTTTCCTCCTCGGCCTGGCTTTCGTCTTCCTCGCCGTATTCATTCTCATTTTTGATGTACATTCCCTCGGGCGGCGGGGTGCGGCCATTTAACACTTCATCCACGTAAATAAAGGCGGCCTGCTTTAAGCCGGCTTCCACAAAAGCCGCCTGCATGCCCGGAAGCACCCGCTGGACCCGCCCCTTGTAGATATTGCCGGAAATGTTGGCCTCGTCCTGGCGCTCCACGTAGATCTCCACAAGCGCGTTGTTTTCCATGAGCGCCACCCGGATTTCCGGGCCCAGGGCATTGATGATCAGTTCCTTGTCCATAAAAACCTCTTTAAATATTGCCCGGTTCTGTAAAATCCCCGGTGCACCCGGCATGTTCAGCCAGTTTCAAAATGCGGGCCTGATGCATAACCGCATCAGGCAGGGAAAAAATTGACGCAACCACCGGCCCCGGCCGAAGAGTTAGCCCGGAAGGTTGAACCATGCGAAGCTGAAGTCGATCCGGCCGGAGCCGGAAGCACTCTGTGACCACGGCCTTGAGATCCACCTGTTGATCCCCCTTTTTCCGGGTGGAAAACACCACCCTGAAAGCAGGCGCTGCCATAAAGGCTTCAAAAGCCTGGTGGTCAAATCGGCTGCCCGGGGGCAGGGTAACCTGATAGACCGCAGGGCCGGGCCTGTTGGGTACCTCCCGGGTTTTCGCCGGGCTGCAGCCCACAGCCAGCAGACCCTCGGGCAAATGCCGATTGATCGATTCCGGAATCCGCTCCAACGGAAAATTCGTGGCAATGGTCATAAAAAAGCTCTCCTCCTCACTTTCCATGCCCACCGGCAGGGCGTCGCCAAAAGCCACCTTGGGCTTTGGATGAAACCCGGCTGAATACGCCGGCTCCACCCCGGCCCGGCGCAGAGCTCTGAGAAAAATGCTCACCAGCTCCAATTGACCATAATACCGGGCCGGTCCAAGTTTGCTGTAAACCACCCTGACGCGGTGAAAAGGCCCTTGCGCATCAGCCAGGGGCGGGCCCGGGGCATCCGGCGCTGAAACATCATTTTTTTTCTCAACAGCCTCAATGGGCCGGCATGTTTTAAAATCACACACACCGCAGCCCTGGCAATCCCCGGATCGGCAGTCCGGGGTAGGGACAGCCTCAAGGGCATTTTGATACTCGGCTGCAAGAAAATCCCGGGAAACCCCGGTATCAATATGATCCCAGGGCAGGGGGGCATCCAGGGCCACGGCCTGCAGGTAATCTTCCGGATCCACGCCCTGTGCAATAAAGGCTTCATCCCAGGCCGCCTTGTCAAAGGAATCGGTCCAACCGTCAAACCGGCATCCTCTTTGGTAAGCGGCAGCCAGCACCGGGGCCAGGCGCCGGTCGCCCCGGGCAAAAACGCCTTCCAAACGGCTGGTTTCCGGATCCTGCCATTTAAACTCCACCCCGCGCCCTTTTACCCGCCGGCGCAGATACTGCATCCGCTCCCGGGCCGTGGCCGCATCGAGCTGGCCGGCCCATTGAAACGGGACATGGGGCTTGGGGATAAAGGTGGCCACGCTCACGTTGATATTGCCCCCCCGCCGGCCTTTGGGCCGCAGCTTGTGCAGGCGGCGCACCAGTTCGGCAATGGCCTCGATATCCGCCTCGGATTCCGTGGGCAGGCCAATCATGAAATAAAGCTTGACCAACTGCCATCCCAGATCAAAAGCTGTGGATACGGTCTCAATGATTTCATCTTCGCTGATGTTTTTGTTGATCACCGAGCGCAGCCGGGGGCTGCCGGCCTCAGGGGCAATGGTAAATCCGGTTTTGCGGACACTTCGAATCAGCTCCATCATCTCCGGATTCAGGGTTCCGGCGCGAAACGAAGGTATGGAAATGGCCAGGTGCCGCCGCCGGTATTGCGCCGCCAGATGTTTCATCAGCGGGGTCAGGCAGGAATAATCGCCCGTGCTCAAAGACAGCAGGGAAAGGTCCTCATACCCGGTTGAACCAAGGCTTTTTTCCACAAGCCGGGCCAGGGTGTCAAGGGACCGCTCCCGCACCGGGCGGTAGATCATCCCGGCCTGGCAGAACCGGCACCCCCGGGTGCAGCCCCGTGCAATTTCCAGCCTGAGCCGGTCATGGACCGGTCTTCCAAACGGAATCACAGGAGTTTCCGGAAAGCCCGCCAAGTCCAGATCCGGGGTCACGGCCCGGCGAACCTTGTCATATCCGGGCAAAAAAGGCCGGGTTTGCTGGCGGCCGCAGGCATCAACCGCTGCGGCAAAAAAGGCCGGCACATAAACGCCTTCAATGGCAGCCCAGGCCTTGAGCAATTCGGTTTTATTCCCGGACCCGGAATCTTTCCAGTCGGCCCAGGCATCGAGCATGTCCGGAAGCACGGCCTCACCGTCGCCCACCACCATGGCATCAAAAAACAGGGCCACGGGCTCGGGGTTTACCGTGCAGGGCCCCCCGGCAATCACAAAAGGATAATTGCTGCCGCGCTGGTCGGCATAAAACGGAATACCGGCCAATTCCAGCATCATTAGCACATTGGTGTAATTGAGCTCATAGAGAAGACTAAACCCGATAATGTCAAATTCGCCCAGGGGCCGTCGGGTTTCCAGGGAAAACAAAGGGATTTGCCGGGATTTGAGCAGTTCCGCCATGTCCATGCCCGGTGCAAATACGCGTTCAGCACATGCTTCGGGCCGGGCATTGATCAGATCATAGAGAATCTGCATGCCGAAATGCGACATGCCGATCTCGTAAGTGTCCGGAAACGCCAAGGCCATGCTGAGCCTGACGTCCGCGCCGGTCTTGGCAATTGAGTTGATTTCCCCGCCCATGTACCGGCTGGGTTTTTCCACCAGGGACAAAAGCGAATCAATTTTCAGGTCAGTCATGGTTGTCATCTATTTCATGCTGGCCTGAACGAATTCCAAGGTCTGACGAACCTCATCGCGGAAAAAATTCTTCAGCTCCGCCTGCCAATTTTCCTCTGCCAGTTTTCTGCGGATCCGCTGCACCGTATCCGCGCGCAGCATCTGCTTCATCCGCATAAAAGGGCGGCCCGGGTTGTCTATCCACAGGGAGACCACCTGTTTGGCCCGATCCATGAGCATGTCTTCGGCAGTCAGTTCATCCACCAGCCCCTTTTCCCTGGCGCCAAACACATCGACCATATCGCTGAAAAACATCACATCCCGGAACCGGTGGTTGCTGTCAAACCCGAACCGCATGACCTCGTGCTGGGCCACGCTCAGGGGCAGACCGATTTTGTTTTCAGACATGCCCACTTTAATCTTGGGATGCTCTTTGATAATCCGGTAATCTGCGGCCATGGCCAAAATCAGCCCGCCGGCCGCGGTATGGCCGTTTAAGGCCGCCACAACGGGTTTTCTGCAGGCAAACAGAGAAGTGAGCACCTGCTCTTCAAACTCAAAAAACTCCACAGCTTCCCGGAGTTCGGAGAAACCCAGAAACATGGGCAGATCAAATCTGCTGGAAAAAAACCGGCCCTCGCCGGTAAGCACAATACCCTTGGGCGACGGGTTTTCATCTGCCTCGGCAACGATTTCTCCCAGGCGCTGGAGCATATCCCGGTTTAAAGAATTGGTTTTGCCGTGGTTTAAAGTGACAATCCGGATGTCGTCCTCAGTGGTTTCCTGGAGCAATTGTTCAGTCATGGGCATATTCCTTTATATTTTCTATATGGATTCTGAAATTTTATACAGTCAAATGTTGATGAGCCTGTAAAAAGTCTTTTTTACAGGCAGTGTTAAGTTTTAAGTGATTAAGTGTTAAGTAAAATCAATAATTTATTTGTTCATTGATTAGCGGTTATATCCGATTTGGGCCTTTTTACGATTCCATCAAAGGTTGAAGCCCTGGTAAAAACGCCAAAATCAAGACTTCTGATCAAGGCTTTTTACAAGGCTGCCACAGAAAAACCTTCCCAAGGAAGCCCGGCCTTGGGCTTCCTTCCTGCAACAATAGCGGACGCGGTAAAAAGCTTTTTACGACTTTGCCAAAGCGACTGTTTGTTCATAAAAGCAATCGCTTTTGCAACCGGCCAAATCCCGGCAAATAAAGTACAATACAAGGCTTGTGTCAAGAATGAAAACCCGGCTTCAGCAGGCCTGAAAACAGCAGGGGACCGGAGCGGCCCGGGCGATATTGACACAAGCGGGTTTTCTATTATATACGAGCAGAAATTTTTATCAATCATGGAAAATGTAAAAGCATGAAAACGGGTGATCCCAGCCCGGCAATTGACAACAATGCCGTAAAAATTTATCAAAAAGGATCGCTGACAATGATTCGTATCAACCCCCATTACAAAAAACTCCAGGCCTCTTACCTGTTTTCCGATATTGCCGCCCGGATTGCCGATTTCAGTGAAAAAAACCCGGATACCGAAATCATCCGCCTGGGCATCGGAGACGCCACCAGGGCGCTGCCAGCGGCCTGCATTGCGGCCATGCACGAAGCGGTTGACGAAATGGGACAAGACGCCTCCTTTCGCGGCTACGGACCCGAGCAGGGATACGCATTTCTGCGGGAAAAAATCGCAGAACACGACTTTGCCGCCAGGGGCGCACAGATTTCAGCAGACGAGATCTTTGTCAGTGACGGGGCCAAGTGCGATACCGGCAATTTCCAGGAAATCCTGGCAACAGAGACGCGGGTGGCCGTGCCGGATCCGGTCTATCCGGTGTATGTGGACACCAATGTCATGGCCGGCCGCACCGGAGAGTTTCAAGACGGCCGGTTTGAAAACATTGTGTACATGCCCTGCACCCGGGAAAACGACTATTTGCCGAACCTGCCGGATGCCGACGTGGACCTGATCTGTTTGTGTTTTCCCAACAACCCCACGGGTACAGCCGCCACAAAGCAAACCCTTTCAAAGTGGGTGGACTTTGCCCGGCAAAACAAGGCCCTGATACTCTATGACGCGGCATATGAAGCCTTTATCCGGGATGAAACCCTGCCCCGGTCCATATACGAGATCCCCGGCGCCCGGGAAGTGGCCGTGGAATTCAGAAGCTTTTCCAAAACCGCCGGGTTCACGGGCACCCGCTGCGCCTACACGGTGGTGCCCAAGGAGTGCCGGGCCTTTGACAAAAACGGACACCCGGAAATGCTTCATCCCCTGTGGAACCGCAGGCATTCCACAAAGTTCAACGGCGTGGCCTACCCGGTGCAGCGGGCTGCGGAAGCCGTCTACAGCGAGCAGGGACAGAAACAGGTAAAGGCAATCATTGATGATTACATGAAAAACGCCGACCGCATCTGCCGGGAAATGGATGCACTGGGCTATTCATATGCAGGCGGCAAACACTCGCCCTACATCTGGGTGGATGCACAGACCGATTCCTGGAACTTTTTCAACGCACTTCTGGAAAAAACCGGGGTGGTCTGCACCCCGGGGGCGGGATTCGGTCCCTGCGGGTCCAGATACATCCGGCTGAGCGCATTTAACAGCTATGACAACGTGGACCGGGCCATGCAGCGAATCCGCAAAGCCCTGATAAGCCTGTAAAAAGTCTTTTTTACAGGCAGTGTTAAGTTTTAAGTGATTAAGTGTTAAGTAAAATCAATAAGTTATCTCTTTAGTGGTTGACGGTGATATCCGTTTTAGGACTTTTTACGGCACCATCAAGCCCTGGGATAAAAAATTAGGTAAAATCCGACAATACACTCCTGCGCAGACCTGTGACCCATTCCGGGTCACAGGCAAGGGTTCTGCCGTCAATCGAGCGCACCCCCACCGGTCCCATCAGGGAATTGGTGACCAGCACCAGGTCTGCATCAACCAGGGATTGGACCGTGACAGGCTTTCTGCGGATAAAAAAGCCCAGCGCCTGAAGCCGCCGCGTCACGGCCTGCTGCATGACCCCGGCGAGCACATGGGCCGAGGCCGGACAGATCACGGTGTTTCCGTAAACCGCCAGCAGGTTGGCGGTGTTGGTTTCAGACACGGAGCCGTCTGGATTGCAGATCACGGCTTCATCCGCCCCCTGCCGGCGTGCCCATTTGCCGGCCACGAAATAATACAAGTAATTCATGGTTTTATGGTCCGCCATGGGGGTCTGCCGGAAACAGGGGTATGTGACCAGATCCAGGGCCGACTTTCCCGCCTGCTCCAGCCGGTGCACATACGAAGCGGCTGAAACCATCAAATGGGGCGGACGATCGAGCCGGCTTTCCTCCTGCCGGGCCGCGGCCAGGAGCTTGACCGCGCACACCTGTTTTGTCAGATTATTGGCCGCCACCACCCGGGAAATAATGGTCTGCCAACTCAAATCCGGCACAGGGGTGTTAAAAAGCCCCTGCCAGGTGCGGAAAAACCGCTCCAGGTGCGCTTTTGCCAGATGAATCTGGTTGTTTTCCACCCGGATGGTTTCAAAAAATCCGTATCCATACTGCACCCCGGGGTCGGTGACCGGCACCCGGGCATCGGATTCGGCCACGATCATGCCGTTTAACCAGATCCGGGGCCGGCGGTCTTCAACCCTGTCGGGTTCCCCGAATACGCTCATCACGGACCGTCCCTTGTGAAGGGTTTCCTCGTATTCCGAGGCCGGATCCGAGTCAAACACCACGCCCCCGCCAACGGAAAAAAACATCCGGTTGCCGCGGATGACCGCCGTGCGGATGGCAATGGAGAGATCCATCTGCCCGTCAAAGCCAATGTAGCCGATAGAGCCGGTATAAACATGCCTGCAAACAGGCTCCAGCTCATCTATGATTTCCATGGCCCGGATTCTGGGACATCCTGTCACAGATCCGCCGGGAAACGCCGCCCGGATCAGGTCAACGCTGTCTTTGTTTTCAGCCAGCCGTCCCCGGATCACGGACACCAGGTGAAATACATTGGGCCAGGCCTCCAGGCGTTTGTGTTCGGCCACCGCCACGGTGCCTGCCGCACACACCCGGCCCAGGTCGTTTCGCATCAGATCAACGATCATGGAAAGTTCTGCATCGTCTTTTTCACTGGACTGCAGTTCTTCTGCCAGGGCGCGGTCGGCTTCGGCCGTCTCTGCCCGGGGCCGGGTGCCCTTGATGGGCCGGGTTTCCACCAGGGCTCCGGTTTTGCACACAAAACGCTCCGGGGACGTGGACACGATCCAGTGATCCCCGGCATGGACATAAGCATAAAAAGGGGCCGGGGCATCGGCGAACAGGCGGGTGAACATGGAATAGGGATGACCGGAAAAATCGGTTTCAAAGCGCTGGGAAAAATTCACCTGGTAGATGTCACCGGAAACAATGTAGTCTTTGACCGTCTCCACCGCCTCCATGTAGGTGCGCCGGGTAAACGGTGAGAAAAAACCTGTTGATCCGCCGGAAAAGCCAGTCTCAAGGCATTGGGACGGGCGGTGCAGGTGCGCGAAAAACCAGTCCCGGGCCCGGGCCGCCCCGGTTTGTCCGGTTTTTGACCGCTGCGGAATGCACAGCCGCGTGGTTTGCCGGTGCCGGTCGCGGATCAAAAGCACTGACGGGGCATACAGGCAGATCTCCGGCAGCCCCTGGTCATCTATTGCGGTTCTGGGCAGGTTTTCGATCCGGTTTTTCAGGTCATAGGACAGATATCCCAGAAGGCCCGCGCTCAAGGGCAGGTCCGGACAGGCCTGACCCACGGCGCAGGTATGGAGAAGCGCGCGCAAAACCTCCAGGGGATCTGCCTGCACACACAGGGTGTCGTCTCTGATTTCAAGCCGGGCATAGACCCCGTCAAACCGGTAGGTCAGCCATGGCCGGGCTGCCAGGATATGATATCTTGCCGCGTCATGATCCGTGCCGCTTGCCAGCACCACGGTGCCGGCAAGATCGGCAAACCGGGCGGCGGTGTCAACAAAGGGCTCTTTGAGATCAATTGTCTCGGTGCAGACCCGGTCAATGCCGCCGGCAAAACCGGAGATCTGCGTTTGAAGGTCGTTTATCATTTGACACACTCGTAAAAAGTCGGTTTTCAGATGGCGCTGTAAAAAGTTCAAGATCAAGGCTTGCGCGATTTCGAAGAATGCAGCGTACTTATCCGTACGTGAAATTCTGAGAAATCGCGCGT
>NZ_JBSRLA010000052.1:0-27600 GCF_055149105.1 Desulfosalsimonas sp.
GCGATCACCAAGCATTGCGGACTGCGTGGCTGGGCGGAGTTTATTCCGTTTGACAAGATTGACAAGGCGCCTGAGGAAAAGGCCCGCGGGATCACGATTTCCACGGCCCACGTGGAGTATCAGACCAACAACCGGCACTACGCACATGTGGACTGCCCCGGGCATGCCGACTATATCAAGAACATGATCACAGGCGCGGCCCAGATGGACGGCGCGATACTGGTGGTGGGCGCAGATGACGGCCCCATGCCCCAGACCCGGGAGCACATACTGCTGGCCCGCCAGGTTGGTGTTCCGCAGATCGTGGTGTTTTTAAACAAGTGCGACATGGTCGACGACGAGGAGCTCATCGAGCTGGTGGACATGGAGCTTCGGGAGCTTTTGAGCAATTACGAGTTTGACGGTGACAACACCCCGATCATACGGGGCAGCGCGCTCAAGGCCCTGGAAAGCGACGATCCGGACAGCGAGGATGTAAAGCCGATCTGGGATTTGCTGGAGGCCACGGACGCCTACATTCCAGAGCCGGAGCGGGACGTGGACAAGCCGTTTTTGATGCCGGTCGAAGATGTGTTTTCGATATCGGGCCGGGGCACGGTTGTCACGGGGCGTGTTGAGCGCGGGATCATCAAGGTCAACGACAAGATCGAGATCGTGGGCATGCGGCCGACCATCAACACGACCTGTACGGGCGTGGAGATGTTTCGCAAGCTGCTTGACCAAGGCCAGGCCGGTGATAACGTGGGTCTTTTGCTTCGTGGCACCAAGCGCGATGAGGTTGAGCGTGGCCAGGTGGTGGCCGCACCCGGAACGATTACGCCGCACACCAAGTTCAAGGCCGAGGTTTACGTGCTGAGCAAGGATGAAGGCGGGCGTCATACACCGTTTTTCTCTGGCTACCGGCCGCAGTTTTATTTCCGGACCACGGATGTTACCGGGGTGTGCACGCTGCCCGATGGTGTAGAGATGGTGATGCCCGGCGATAACGTAACGATTTCAGCCGAACTCATCACCCCGATCGCCATGGAGGAGGGGCTGCGCTTTGCAGTGCGTGAAGGCGGCCGAACCGTGGGGGCCGGTGTTGTCAGTGAAATCATAGAATAGATACGGGACTGTCATGATACCAAACACCAAAATACGAATCCGGTTAAGGGCTTACGATCACAGACTGCTGGATCAGTCGGTCCGGGATATTGTCGATACTGCCCGCAAGACAGGTGCCCGGGTGGTGGGACCCATTCCCCTGCCCACACGCATCAACAAATACACGGTGCTTCGCTCTCCCCACGTGAACAAGAAATCCCGGGAGCAGTTCGAGGTCCGGACCCACAAGCGGTTATTGGACATCCAGGATCCCACCCAGCAGACGGTAGACGCCCTGATGAAGCTGGATTTGTCTCCGGGCGTGGATGTGGATATTAAATTGTAGGATAAGGACCAGGTGGCGCAAATGAGTGAAGGAATACTCGGGAAAAAACTGGGAATGACGGGCATTTTTGCCAGCAATGGTCAATATATGCCGGTAACGGTCATTCAGGCGGGCCCGTGCACTGTAACCCAGATAAAAACCAGGGCCAATGACGGTTATGACGCCTTGCAGCTTGGGTTTAAGGAAAAAAAGCCGCAGCGGTTGAACAAACCGCTGAAGGGGCATTTTGATAAAAGCGGCGGAACGGGTTTCTACCGCCTGCGGGAATTTTCCGTCAAAGAACCGGAACAGTTCGAGCCGGGCCAGCAGGTCACCATGGAGATGTTCTCGGTTGGTGACAAGATCAATATTGCCGGAAAAACCAAGGGCCACGGCTTTTCCGGCGTGACCAAACGGCATGGATTCGCTCTCGGCCGAAAGACCCACGGGGGTCGTTGTTATCGGATTCCCGGCTCTATCGGAAACAGCGCATGGCCTTCCAAAGTGGCCAAGGGAAAGAAAATGCCCGGTCAGTACGGAAACGTGCGGCAGACCACCAAAAACCTTGAAGTGGTCGATGTCCGTCCGGACCAGAACCTGATCCTTGTCAAGGGTGCGGTGCCCGGTCCGAAAAACGCGATCGTGGAGATCTGCAAGGCGAAAAAGTCGTAAATTCCGGAGGCTGCCAGGACGGGGTTTGGGTTCAACGATTGGAAAATGCCGTCATCATAAGCCGGATGCAATGCAAAGAGGGAGACCATGGCTGTCGTGGAAGTCAAAAATATACAGGGTGAGACCGTATCGGAGATCGACCTTTCTGAGGAGATCTTCAATGTCGAGGTCAAGCAGAGCGTTCTGCACGAGGTGGTTCGGATGCAGCTGGCCAACCGTCGCCGGGGAACGGCCAAAGTCAAGCGCCGTTCCGAGGTGCGGGGCAGCACCCAAAAGATGTTTCGTCAGAAAGGC
The DNA here is from genome assembly GCF_055149105.1 of Desulfosalsimonas sp. Taxonomy (NCBI): domain Bacteria; kingdom Pseudomonadati; phylum Thermodesulfobacteriota; class Desulfobacteria; order Desulfobacterales; family Desulfosalsimonadaceae; genus Desulfosalsimonas; species Desulfosalsimonas sp. The sequence continues at coordinate 2,375 of NZ_JBSRLA010000052.1, forward strand.
ACCGGGCGGGCACGCCGGGGTGATGTGAAAAGTCCGCTGCTCAGGGGCGGGGGCGTGATATTCGGTCCCGAGCCCAGGGATTATTCATACAAGGTCCCCAAGAAGGTCCGTCGCCTGGCTTTGAAAATGGCCTTGTCGGCAAAGCTGAAGGATAATGAAATAATTGTCCTTGACGGATTTGCACTCGATCAGGTAAAGACAAAGGCCGTTGCTTCGACGCTTCAGCGCCTTGAACTGGAAAAACCCCTGATCGTGATTGATCAAAAGGATGCAACCCTGGAGCTGTCCTCCAGAAATATTCCGGGCGTCAAGGTGTTGCGGGTCGAGGGGCTCAATGTCTACGATATTTTGAACCACAAGACCCTGGTTTTGCTGGCACCGTCGATCAAGGGGATTGAAGGGAGATTGGCTGCATGAAAGACTATCATATCATATTAGGTCCGGTGGATACGGAAAAGACCAATATCGCCCGGGAAGAACTCAACCAGGTGGCCTTTGAGGTGGCGCCTGCCTCCAACCGGGTCCAGATCCGGAAGGCTGTTGAGTCGATCTTCAACGTCGAGGTCCGTTCGGTTCGGACCATGCGGGTCAAGGGTAAGTTCAAGCGACGGGGCCGGATTCTGGGCAAGCGCAAGGACTGGAAAAAAGCAATCGTGACACTGATGCCCGGCAGCCGGATCAAATTTTTTGAAGGTGCATAAGCGAAGGTGAAGACCAATGGCGACTAAAAAAGTAAAACCCACGTCCCACGGACGCCGGTTTCAGACATATTCCACCTTTTCGGAGATTACAAAGAAAGAACCGGAAAGGCAGCTGTTAAAGCCCATCAAGAAAACCGGCGGCAGAAATGCCAACGGCCGGATTACAGCCCGGCATCGGGGCGGCGGTACAAAACGGTTTTACCGGATCATTGATTTCAAGCGGGACAAGGACGGAGTGCCGGCAAAGGTTGCAGCCATTGAATATGATCCCAACCGGTCTGCCCGCATTGCCTTGCTGCACTACGCAGACGGTGAGAAACGATACATCCTGGCGCCCGCAAAACTTGTGGTGGGCCAGACCGTCATGTCCGGACCAGAGGCGGAAATCCGGCCCGGCAATTGTCTGCCCCTGAGCCATATTCCTCTGGGCACCCATGTTCACAACATCGAGCTTCGGACCGGCAGAGGCGGTCAGCTGGTGAAAAGCGCAGGTGGATTTGCCCAGCTCATGGCCAAGGAAGGCCGGTATGCAACCGTTAAGCTGCCCTCCGGGGAAGTGCGGATGGTGTTGGTGGCCAATCGCGCCACCATCGGCCAGATCGGCAATTCGGATCATTCCAATGTTTCCCTGGGCAAGGCCGGGCGCAAACGTTATCTCGGCCGTCGGCCCCGGACCCGGGGTGTTGTCATGAACCCGGTGGACCATCCCATGGGCGGCGGCGAAGGCCGTTCCTCGGGCGGACGTCACCCCTGTTCTCCCTGGGGGATGCCGGCAAAGGGCTTTCGAACCCGGAAGCGCACAAAGCAGAGCGACCGGCTCATTGTCAAGAGGCGCAGGTAAGATGCGAATTGTTATCGCACAATTTATACCCAGAACACTGTTGTAACAAGCAGGAGCAATTATGCCGCGTTCGTTAAAAAAAGGCCCCTACGTAGAACCCAAGCTTCACGGCAAGGTGGTTTCTTCTCAGGAGGCCCGAAGCGCAAAAGTCATTAAGACCTGGTCCAGGCGATCGACCATTATTCCCGAAATGGTGGGACTGACCCTGGCGGTGCATAACGGAAAAAAATTCATTCCCGTTTTCGTGACCGAAAATATGGTCGGACACAAACTGGGCGAATTTTCGCCGACCCGGACCTTTTACGGGCATGCCGGGGACAAAAAATCCAAAATGAAGAAGTAGTCAATCGTAAATCGAATCGAGGATGCGGATATGGATGTGAAGGCGTCAGGCAAATACATGCGCATATCACCGCAAAAGGTGCGGAAGGTCATCGGGACCGTCAAGGGCCAGCCGGTGGAGTCCGGGCTTAACACGCTTAAGTTCATGCCGCAGAAAGCCGCGGGGATGGTGGAAAAGATCGTGCGCTCTGCAGTGGCCAACGCCGATCAGAATGCGGGCATAGATGTGGACCAACTGGTGATCAAGAACATCATTGTGGATGAAGGGCCCATGCTAAAGCGGTTTCGCCCCCGTGCCCGGGGTCGTGCGACACGGATATTAAAGCGTACTAGTCATATAACGGTCATCGTCGGCCAAGGCAGCGCATAAAAGGAGGTAGGTGGTTTGGGTCAGAAAGTCAATCCCATAGGCATGCGGCTGGGAATCAACCGCACCTGGAGTTCGCGGTGGTATGCGGACAAGGAATACGCCGGCTATATTTTCGAGGATCACAAGATCCGGCAGTTTTTAAAGAAAAAGCTGTACCACGCCGGTATCTCCAAGATCGAAATCGAACGGTCCTCCAAACGGATCAAGCTCCGCATTTATGCAGCCCGTCCCGGTATTGTCATCGGCAAAAAAGGCTCGGAGATCGAGGCTCTGAAAAAGGAGCTTGAAAAACTGGTTTCCGCAGAAGTCATGGTGGATATCCAGGAGGTGCGCAAGCCGGAGCTTGATGCCCAGTTGGTGGCTGAAAATGTCGCCAATCAGCTGGTACGCCGGGTGGCTTTTCGCAGGGCAATGAAAAGATGCGTTTCCTCGGCCATGCGATTTGGCGCCAAGGGGGTTAAGATCATTTGCTCCGGCCGGCTCGGGGGTGCGGAAATGGCGAGAATCGAGTGGTACAAAGAGGGGCGGATCCCCTTGCATACGCTGCGTGCCGATATTGATTACGGGCTGGCCGTTGCTGAAACCACCTATGGCACCATTGGCGTCAAGGTCTACATTTTCAAGGGTGAGATTCTGGCCGATGATCAGATACCGGCCGAGCGGCAGTAATTTACAGGAGTCTATACCATGCTGAGTCCCAAAAAGGTAAAATATAGAAAACGCCAGAAAGGCCGGATGAAGGGCAAGGCTGAGCGCGGTTCCAGCCTGAACTTCGGCGATTACGGCCTGCAGGCCGTTGAATGCGGAATGATCACCTCCCGTCAGATTGAAGCCGCACGTATTGCCATGACCCGAAAAGTCAAGCGCGGTGGAAAAATGTGGATCCGGATCTTTCCGGACAAGCCGATTACCAAAAAGCCGGCTGAAGTCCGGATGGGCAAAGGCAAGGGCGCACCCGAGGCATGGGTTGCGGTGATCAAGCCGGGGCGCATCCTTTACGAAATGGAAGGGGTTCCCCGTGAACTGGCATATGAGGCGCTTCGGCTGGCGGCGTACAAACTGCCGATTAAAACCAAAGTCGTCGAAAGGAGCCAGATCTGATGGAAGCCAAAGAATTTCGGGGGCTTGGCCCCGACGAACTCGATAGCCGGCTCGATGACCTGGTGCAGACCTATTTTAATCTGCGGTTCCAGCACAAGACCGGACAGCTCGAAAATCCCAGACGCATCAATCAGGTCCGCCGAGATATAGCGCGGATCAAGACCATAAAGCGTCAGCAGGCGTTCACTAACAGATAGCGGTGATGATTGGCCAATGAATAAGACACGAGGGATGAAACAACAACTGGTGGGAACGGTTTTGAGCAACAAGACGGACAAAACCGTGACGGTACAGGTTGAACGGCTCGTACGCCATTCGGTGTATAAGAAATTTGTCCGGCGCCGGGCCCGTTATGCAGCCCATGATGAAAACAATACCTGCGGTATCGGAGACCGGGTGATGATTACGGAATCCAGACCGCTTAGTAAGCGCAAGCGCTGGCGCATCAGCCAGATCATCGAAAAAGCGGTTTGATCACAGGGGATAAAGAAAATGATCCAGGCGGAAACAAGATTGTCTGTTGCAGATAATTCCGGCGCAAAAGAGGTGTATTGCATCAAGGTCCTCGGCGGCAGCCGAAGACGGTACGCCCGCATCGGAGATATCATTGTGGTGTCGGTCAAAGAGGCCATACCCAATTCAAAGGTCAAAAAAGGCGATGTGTTAAAGGCCGTGGTGGTTCGCACCAAAAAGGAAACCCGTCGGCCTGACGGCTCCTATATCCGGTTTGACGATAATTCCGCAGTGCTGATCAATCAGCACCGGGAACCCGTTGGAACCCGTATCTTTGGGCCGGTGGCCCGCGAGCTTCGGGCCCACCGGTTTATGAAAATCATTTCACTGGCACCGGAAGTTCTGTAACACAGCCTTCGTTATCGATCCAATGGATAGTATCAGGCCGGGAGGGAAACGGTTCATGGAAAAAGTCAAGTGTCGCATTAAGAAAAATGACAAGGTCAAGGTCCTTGCCGGCAAGGATCGGGGAAAGATTCGCAACGTGCTCAGCGTGGACCGCAAACACAATCGTGTGATGGTGGAAAATGTCAACATGGTCAAGCGCCATCAGAAACCCGGGCCCCAGAGCCGTCAGGGCGGTATTATCGAGGGTGAGGCGCCCATTGACGCATCCAATGTGATGCTGATCTGCGCCAAATGCGCCAAACCTACGCGAATTGGGAGCAAACGCCTGGAAGACGGCAAAAAGGTGCGGATCTGCAGTAAATGTAAAGAACATCTCGATGCCTAGCAGGTCACAACCGGAGGGTATTTCATGTCACTGAAAGATGTATATCAAAACGAGGTCATTTCCGGGTTGCGGAAGACCTTTGAGTACAAAAATATTCACCAGGTCCCAAGGCTGGATAAAATAGTAATCAACATGGGGCTTGGAGAGGCCATTCAGAACATAAAAGTTCTGGATTCCGCTCAGGCCGAGCTCAAGGTGATTACCGGCCAGGCGCCGGTGGTGACCCGGGCCAAGAAGTCTGTAGCCGCTTTTAAGGTCCGCGAGGGCATGCCCATTGGCTGCATGGTCACCCTGCGCCATCAGCGGATGTATGACTTCTATGAAAAACTCGTCAACATCGCCCTGCCGCGAGTCCGGGATTTCCGCGGGGTATCGGGCAAAGCGTTTGACGGTTTCGGCAATTATACCCTGGGCATCAAAGAGCAGATTATCTTTCCGGAAATTGAGTATGACCAGGTGGACTCCATCAAGGGGATGAATATCACCATTGTCACCACGGCCCAAACCAATCCGGAAGGAAAGGAACTGCTCCGGCTCCTTGGGATGCCGTTTCGCAATTAATGGAGAAAACCGCACCCGGGCAGGGGAGTTTTCACGGATCCGGATCCACGGATAAGGAGGAAGAAAGTTTGGCGAAAAAAGCGCTTCGCGAAAAGGCGATGAAACAACCCAAATTCAAGGTCAGGGCGTACAACCGTTGCCCGATTTGCGGACGGTCCAGAGCCTTCATGCGCAAATTCGGCATCTGCCGCATCTGTTTTCGAAATATGGCCTCCGAAGGTCTGCTGCCGGGCGTGAAAAAATCAAGCTGGTAGGCGCCCGGAATCAGGGGCTGTGGCATGGAAGTAGGATCAAGGGAAAAGGACGGATTGTGAATTTCCATTATTTTATTTTGATAACAAACGGAGTAGGCCATGTTGAGTGATCCACTTGCGGATATGTTGACCCGCATTCGAAACGCCGGCAAGGCAAAACACAAAAGTGTGGATATTCCCGGTGCCAACATTAAAGTCGCCATGGCGGACGTGATGAAACGGGAAGGCTACATTAAGAACTATAAGTTCATCAAGGACAACAAGCAGGGTTTTCTGCGGGTTTTTCTAAAATATGACGCCAGTGACCGGCATGTGATTTATGGCCTGGAACGGGTCAGCAAGCCCAGCCGCCGCGTCTATGTGGCCAAAGATGAAATCCGGCCGGTGCTAAACGGCCTGGGCGTATCTGTTCTGTCGACCTCAAGGGGGATCATGACCGACAGGCAGGCCAAAAAGGAAAACATCGGCGGGGAAGTTCTCTGCAATATCTGGTAGTCAAGGAGTAAAAAATGTCTCGCGTAGGCAAGAAACCGATACCCGTACCGGAAAAAACAAAACTGAGCTTTAACAGGGGCATGCTTACTGTGGAGGGGCCCAAGGGGACGCTTACCCGGCAGATTCATCCGGATGTGACCCTGGAGCTTGGCGATGAGCAGGTTGTTGTGAGCGTGGCGCGCAATGATAAGAAAACCAAGTCGTTGTGGGGCACCACCCGGGCTCAGGTGGCCAACATGATCACCGGTGTGAGCAGCGGGTTTGTGCGGGTCCTGGAAATCAATGGCATTGGATACCGTGCCGAAATCAAGGGGAGCAATCTGGAGTTGCATCTGGGGTATTCGCATCCCATTAATTTCGTGCTTCCCGAAGGCATTGACGCTGCGGTTGATAAATCAGCCATTCGGCTTTCCGGCATCGACAAGGAACTGCTTGGTTTTGCGGCATCTTCCATTCGGCAGATGCGACCGCCCGAGCCCTACAAGGGCAAGGGTGTGAAGTATGCCGAAGAACAGATCCAGCGTAAAGCCGGCAAAACAGCGAAATAATCCTTTCATTATCTTCATGTACAACAGGGATTGGCGATTATGGGTTCGACACAGAAACGAGAGGCCATGCGCATCAGGCGGAAAAAACGAATCCGGAAGAAGGTCCAGGGTACGCCACAGCGCCCGAGACTGACGGTTTTCCGCAGCGCCCGGCACATATATGCACAAATTATCGATGATACCCGGGGTGAGACACTGGCTTCGGCTTCCACCGTGGAAAAGCAGGTCCGGGATCAGGGCAAATATGAAAACAAGGTGGCTGCCGCCGATGAAATCGGCAGGCTTCTTGCCCAGCGGGCTTCAGGCAAAGGCATTACGTCGGTGGTTTTTGACCGCAACGGGTACATGTACCATGGCCGGGTTCGGGCTGTGTCCGAAGCGGCGCGAAAAAACGGGTTGGATTTTTAATAAAGAGAATAAGGAGGCGATCCCTTGCTCAAGAAGGAAACAGACGAGAACTTGTTTATTGACAAGGTCGTTCATATCAGCCGCGTGGCCAAAGTTGTCAAGGGCGGCCGCCGGTTTAGCTTCAGCGCCATGGTCGTGGTTGGCGACGGACAGGGTAATGTGGGCTTCGGCCTTGGAAAGGCCCATGAGGTGCCCGAGGCCATCCGCAAAGGCGTTGAAAAAGCTAAGAAAAGCATGATAGCCGTGCCTCTGGAGGATGGAACGATTGCTTATTCGGTCAATGGCAGATTCGGTGCGGGATCGGTTTTTTTAAAGCCGGCTGGCAAGGGTACCGGCGTGATTGCCGGCGGTGCGGTCCGGGCGGTTTTGGAAGCCGTTGGGATTCGCAATATCCTGACAAAATGCATCGGTTCAAACAATCCGCACAATGCAGTCCGGGCCACCATGGACGGTCTTGCCCAGCTTCAGAGCAGGGATCAGGTGGCCAGCAAGCGCGGGATACAGGCAGAAGAACTTTCGATATAAGGAAATTTGGCAAATGGCCGACTTACTCAAAATCACCCTTGTTCGAAGCTATTATGGCCGCCCTGCCAAGCATCGCAAAATTTTGCAGGGCATGGGGCTGACCCGGATGCACAAAACAGTGGAACTGGTTGATACTCCAGCGATTCGCGGCATGGTCGGCAAGGTTTCGCACCTGGTTCGCGTGGAGGGACAATAATCATGAGATTGCATGAACTCAAACCCGAAATAAGCAGCACGAAAAACCGGAAACGACTCGGCCGGGGTGTGGCCTCGGGCACAGGTAAAACCGGGGGCAGAGGCACCAAGGGTCATAACAGCCGCTCCGGCGGCGGTGTGCGCCCTGGCTTTGAAGGCGGCCAGATGCCGCTTCACCGGCGCCTGCCCAAGCGCGGATTTTTAAATCCTTTTCGAAAAGATTATTCCGTGGTCAATGTCCGGGATCTGGGACGCTTTTCCGAAGGGGCGACCATTGACCGCGAAGCGCTGATTTCAGCCGGCGTGATCAATGGAAAAAACAAACCCGTCAAATTGCTGGGGCAGGGGGAGATCAGCGCTGCAGTCAATGTACGCGTGGCGGCTGTGAGCAAAAGCGCCAGAGAAAAGATCGAGGCTGCCGGCGGCAAAGTTGAGGTGGCATAAACATGGCTGCGACGGGTCCGGGCGTACAGAATATATTTAAGATACCGGAGCTCAAGCGCCGAATTTTGTTCACCCTGGCCCTGCTTGGGGTTTACAGAGTCGGTGTGCATATTCCAACCCCGGGCGTTGACGGAGATTCCCTGGCGGCTTTTTTCGCCCAGCATCAGAATACCATCTTTGGTATTTTTGACATGTTTTCCGGCGGTGCCCTTGAGCGTCTTTCAGTTTTTGCCCTCGGGATCATGCCCTACATCAGCGCCTCGATTATCATTCAGCTGCTCACTGTTGTGATTCCGCATCTGGAACAGCTGAACAAAGAAGGCGAGCAGGGAAAGAAAAAAATCACCCAGTACACACGCTATGGTACTGTGGCGCTGAGTTTGATCCAGGGATTTGGTATCAGCATCGGGCTTGAGAACATGACCTCGCCCGGAAATGCGCCCATTGTCATTGAGCCGGGCTGGTCGTTTCGGATCATGACCATGATCACCCTGACCGCCGGAACCGCCTTTATCATGTGGCTCGGCGAGCAGATCAGCGAGCGCGGCATCGGAAACGGTATATCCCTGATTGTTTTTGCCGGAATTGTCGCTCGCCTTCCGGCCGCCATCGGCAACACCTTTCGCATGATGACCACCGGTGAAATGGGGGTTTTTGGAATTATCATCCTTTCAATCCTCATGGTTGGGGTTGTTGCCTTTATCATCTTCATGGAAATGGGCCAGCGGCGAATTCCTGTGCAATACGCCAAGCGGGTGGTCGGCCGGCGGATGTACGGCGGGCAGAGTACGCATCTGCCGTTGAAAATCAATACATCCGGCGTGATTCCGCCGATTTTTGCATCATCGCTGATTATGTTTCCCTCCACCCTGGCCAGTTTCTTTTCCGGGGTCCCGTGGATGGAGACTGTTTCCAATGCCCTGATGCCCGGTTCTTTGATTTATGAATTGATGTTTGTGGCCTTTATCTTCTTTTTCTGTTACTTTTACACCGCCATTGTCTTTAATCCTGTAGACGTGGCAGAGAATATGAAGAAGTACGGCGGCTACATTCCAGGCATACGACCGGGAAAGCGGACGGCCGATTATATTGACCGGGTTTTGACCCGCATCACCCTCGGGGGTGCCTTGTATGTGTCAGCTGTCTGTGTGCTGCCTTCGATTTTGATGACCAAGTTTAATGTCCCGTTTTATTTTGGCGGCACTGCGCTGTTGATTGTGGTTGGGGTCGCCATTGATACGGTCAGGCAGATCGAGTCGCACCTGATTACCAGGAATTATGAAGGATTTATGTCTCCGGCGGGCGCAAAGCGCAAGGGCCGGTAACAGCAGAAGCGGGGGATTTGCATGGCAAAAGAGGAAGCCATCAAGGTTCAGGGCAAGGTTATTGAAACCCTTCCCAATGCAATGTTTAAGGTGGAACTGGAAAACAAGCACATGATTCTTGCGCATCTGTCCGGTAAGATGCGGATGCATTTTATCAAGATTCTGCCCGGCGACAATGTAACTGTGGAACTTTCCCCTTATGACCTGAGCCGGGGACGGATTACATACCGCACCAAGTAGCAGACGCGCCGGCGGCTGCGAACATGTTTACATGGATTTGACAGGCAATGCACACGAGGAGCAATTATGAAAGTCAGAGCATCTGTAAAAAAGATATGCCGTAATTGCAAGATTATCAAGCGCAGGGGTACGGTCCGGGTGATTTGTATCAACAAGCGGCACAAACAGCGGCAGGGATAATAAGGAGGCAAGCACATTGGCACGTATTGCAGGAGTCGATTTACCGAAAAACAAACATATACTCATCGGCCTGACCTACATTTACGGCATCGGCTACTCCACTTCCAGGGAGATTCTGTCCAGGCTCGGCATTGAGGAGAGCATTAAGACAGACAGCCTTACGGATTCGGACATCAACCAGATTCGCCGGATCATTGACAACGATTACAAGGTTGAAGGGGAGCTGCGCACTGAAATCTCCATGAACGTCAAGCGTCTCATGGATCTTGGCTGCTACCGTGGGCTGCGGCATCGCAGAGGGCTGCCGGCGCACGGCCAGCGGACCTCAACCAATGCGCGAACCCGAAAAGGCCCGCGCCGGGCTGCGGTGAAGAAAAAGGGCGGAATCAAGAAAAAGTAATTGAAATTTATGTAAAGGCGGGAACCGATGGCGAAACGAAAAGCAGTACGCACGAAAAAAAAGGCCAAAAAAAATATTGCAAGCGGTGTCGTGCATATCCATTCCACATTTAACAATACCCTTGTGACAATCACGGATCCGGGCGGCAATGTGATTTCCTGGTCGAGTGCCGGGATCAACGGCTTTAAGGGATCGCGGAAAAGCACACCGTTTGCCGCCCAGCAGGCTTCTGAGGATGCGGCCAAAAAGGCCATGGAACACGGCATGAAAAACGTCGAGGTCTACGTAAAAGGCCCCGGGCCCGGCCGGGAATCGGCCCTTAAGGCACTGCAGGCCACAGGTCTGAATGTGGCCCTGATAAAGGACGTCACCCCGGTGCCCCACAATGGCTGTAAGCCGCCCAAGCGTCGCAGGGTTTAACCGCTGCGCATTCGCTGAAACGTTTGGCAAAAACAGCAAAGAGCTGTTTCTGCCATTATTCGGAATTAAACCGACAAAACCGTTTGTTTCCCTTTCTCAGTTGTCGTCGGGCAAACGGTTCTTTCGATCGAATTATATATCTCATCCAAGGGAGGAAGCATTGTCACGATATCGTGGATCTGTATGTCGGATATGCCGCCGGGAAAACTTGAAACTTTATTTCAAGGGCGATCGGTGTTATTCGGATAAATGCGCCTTTGACCGGCGCAGTTATCCACCGGGACAGCATGGCCAGCGGCGCGGGGGAAAAATCTCCGACTATGGACTTCAGCTTCGGGAAAAACAAAAAGTCAAGCGTGCTTACGGTTTGTCGGAAAAACAGTTTCGGCTGTTTTTTGAGCGCTCCGAGCAGAAAAAAGGCGTTACCGGGACCAATTTGCTGGTGATGCTTGAATGCCGGCTGGACAACGTCGTTTATCGTTTGGGTTTTGCCAGTTCCCGGGTCCAGGGCCGTCAGCTGGTCAAGCACAATCATTTCCTCATCAACGGCCGGAAGGTCAATATTCCTTCTTACCAGGTAAAGCCCGGAGACGTAGTTGAAATCCGGAAAAAAAGCCGCAATGTGGCAGCGATCAATGAGGCTGTCGAGTCCATGGTGCGCCGGGGCATGCCCCAGTGGCTGGAACTGGATAAGGAGACGTTGAAAGGCAGCGTGAAAACCTTGCCGGTTCGCGACGATATCACCATGCCGGTCCAGGAAAATCAGATTATTGAGTTTTACTCCAAGTAATCTTTGGAAATTCCGGCATATTGAGCCACAAGAGCCTTTGCCGGTCTGATGCAGGACAACTGAAATCTGATTTGGTGCGACTCCTGACTACCCGGAACCAAGGCGGATGGATATCAAACAGGTGGGAGAGTGAAAATGCCCTTGAACGAATTGACATATATGAACTGGCGGGACATGATCCGGCCCGGCAGGGTTGAGATCGACCAGCAGACAGCCACCTATGGCAAGTTTGTGTGGGAGCCGCTGGAGAGGGGATTTGGCATCACCATCGGCAACTCCCTGAGGCGGATCATACTTTCGTCACTGTACGGCGCTGCCATCACTTCGGTCAAGATCGAAGGGGTGATGCACGAATACAGCGCTGTTCCCGGGGTTTTGGAAGATGTTTCGGAAATTATGCTAAATCTCAAAAAGGTTCGGGTGAAAACCGATGACGCCGAACCCAGGACCATGACAGTGGAAGCCAAGGGCGAGCGGACTGTTACGGCCGCTGATATCGTCAGCGGAGACGGCCGTGTTGAAGTCTTGAATCCGGCGCAGCATATCGCCACGCTGACCTCTGAGGGCAACCTACAGATGACCCTGACGGTACAGGCCGGCAAGAGTTATTCCCTGGCCGAGGCCAACCGGGACCCGGAGGCACCTGTTGGCACATTGCCCATTGATGCGATTTTTTCACCCATTTACCGGGTCAATTACCTGGTGGGCAACGCCCGGGTTGGACAGCGGACCGATTATGACAAGCTGACAATGGAAATCTGGACCGACGGATCGGTCAAGCCCATGGATGCCATTGCTTATGCGGCCAAGATCTTAAAAGAGCAAATGCATTCATTTATCAACTTTGATGAAGATCAGGAACCCGCGCCTCCGGATGAATCCCAGGAGGAATCCACGCCCCAGTTCAACCCGAACTTGTATCTGGACGTGGATGAGCTGGAGCTTTCCGTTCGAAGCGCCAATTGCCTGAGAAATGCCAATATCCGGAAAATTTACCAATTGGTCCAGAAGACCGAAAATGAGATGCTGAAAACCAAAAATTTCGGCCGCAAATCCCTAAACGAGATTAAGGAACTGTTGTCCGAGATGGGGCTGTCGCTGGGTATGAAACTGGAAGGATTTGTGCCCCCGGACGATGACCAGGATCAGAAAGAGGAATAAGATAGCCATGCGACATAAAAAAAGCGGAGTCAAATTAAATCGCACCAGCAGCCATCGCCAGGCCATGTTTCGCAACATGGTCACCTCCCTGCTCAAGCACGACCGGATTAAAACCACGGATGCCAAGGCCAAGGAGCTTCGCCGGTGGGCGGACCATATCATCACCCTTGCCAAGCGCGGAGATTTGCATGCCAGGCGCCAGGCCCTTTCCATCGTAAGGGAGAAGGCCGTGGTACACCAGATTTTTGCCGAAGCGCCCAAACGTTTTGGCGATATCAACGGCGGTTACACCCGGGTGGTGAAACTCGGCTGCCGGCCCGGAGATGCCGCACCGGTTTCGATGGTGGAACTCACCGGCGAAAAGCCTGAGGCAGTTTCCCGGTAAACATTCCGCCGGACTTCCCCGGACTTCCCATGATGTCGTCAGGCAATTGAATCCGGATTCAGGAATTATGGCCCCGGTTTAACATTTGGTTAAACCGGGGCTTTTGTTTTGTCCGGATTTCCAGTGTCCCTTCATGAATCCGGATACTGGCAGCCCCGTGCCTGTCTGTGCGCAAAATTTTTATATTTCGCTTTTCATACCGATTCAGTACGGATTGCGACGGCATTTGATACCGCCCCTCCCTTACGGGTATAATAACGGTTTTCGGCTCCACAGCATCGAGGAAACCGGATGTTGAAGATGTTTTGCTGCCGTGGTGAGGGGCGATCAATATGTCGGCTTTTGCTTTTTCCCCTGCTTGTTTGACCACCAGACCTTCTGCGCAGGCCTCAATGTCTCCTGGAAACACTATGGCTTTCCCATGGTGTCTTACGCGTACCACCAGGGCGCAGTTGTTGGCCCCGTTGCAAGGCGCACACGCAATTTCGGCATCAGGGTACGGGAAAAGGATCTCAAATTGTGCCCCGTGAATTTTTCTGCCGGCATTGACACGATCCAGGGGCGGATGAGGAATTTGGTTTTTGTTTATGATTTCCTGAAATTTTTTGTATCCGCTGGTATCCGCACGGATGTGGGTGCTGATGACTTCATGGACCTGAAAATGCTTTAAGATGTAGAGCAGCCCGTTTAAATGGTCTGAATCCGGGTGGGACAATACCACCGTATCAATGGTTCCGATTTTGCGCTGCCGCAGGTAGGGCGCCAGAATTTGTGCGCCCACGTCAAACATGGAATTGTCTGAAAATCCGCCTCCGTCAATGAGCATGGTATAACCCTTTGGAAATTCCACCAGTGAGGCATGGCCCTGGCCCACGTCCAGCACCGTAACCCGCAGATCCGAATGCCAAAATCGTTTGTGCATCCAGTATCCGGCATCTGCAGCAGAGACCAGAAAAATCGGTACAAGTCCGATGGCAGCCAGTTTCCTGATTTTCGGGGTTTTCCCCCGCCATATCAGCCCCATTCCTGCGAGCAGTCCGTATGCGCAGATCACTTCCGGCACTGTTGGGGAAAAGGTCTCAAAGGCGCCCACCGGTGAATTTGCAATCATTTTTATCAATGATACAGCCGGATCCAGCAGCCAGTGGGCGCAAGCCAGCACCCAGCCGGCCAGGGTGCCTGAAACGGGAAAAATCATTGCGCCGGCCAGGCCCAGAGGCACCACTACGAACCCGATCCAGGGCACCAGGATCAGATTGGCGATCACTCCCAAAACCGAGGCCTGTTGAAAATGGTGCATTACAAGGGGCAGAGTGCCGGCAATGGCGAAAACCGAGATCAGCATAAAATTTTTGATCCGGTTAATGAGCCAGGCAATCGTTTTTTCATGGCCTGCACCGGGTTTGAAAAACAAGTGAATTCCGTAAAAAATTGCGGATACAGCGGCAAAGGAAAGCTGAAAAGAGACGGAAAAAATGCCGGGCGGGTGAATTATGCAGATGACAAAAGCAGCCACCGCAAGGGTGTTGACGCGATGGTACGGCGCAGCCCGGGTGATGGCCCCAAGAAAGATTCCAATCATGACAACGGCGCGCTGGGTCGATGGTGAAAGTCCTGAAAGCATTGCATAGCTGATCACAGGCACCAGGGTCAGCATTGCGGCAATCTTGAAGGCCAGGCCGGTGTAAAGAAAAATCCGGAACCGACTGATCATCCATTTAAACACCATGAATGCACACACGGAAATAATTCCCACATGGAGACCGGATATGGCCAGCAGGTGACTGACTCCAGCCCGGTTAAAGGCTTTTTGCACTTCAGGGGAAATCCTGTGGCGTTTGCCCACCACAAGGGCGGCGAGTACAGCCCCGGCATCATCGGCGCCTATGTTTGCAATCGTTTCATCCAGCCGGATTCTCAATCGGTGTATTTGATTTCCAAAACCGGGTTTTTCTGTGGATGGCGGCGCTTTTTTCACCCGTTTTCCGCTTGTATATACCGCAGCCCAGATGTTTTGGTCAGCCATGTACTGCCTGTAGTCAAATCCGCCCGGATTGTTGAAATTCTTAAACATGCGGATTATGGACCGGAATTGGACACGATCACCCGGAGACAACTCCGGGGTTTTTCCGTAGAAAGCCGCCTGAATGCGGCCTGCAGGTTGGTGAAGCTCATTTTTTTTGTCAGTGATTTCCAATTGATCCAGTACGCAGCGGGTGCGGAAGGACTCGATCCGCGGCGGACCGGTAATTGTGCCGCAAATTTCCATGTAGCCTGCATCAAAAAGGGGCTTTGTTTCAGGCGGGGGAAAGTAAGGAGTTTGCCAGGCGGCAATGGAGATCACGCCAAGTGCGAAAAACAGTAAAAGGGGGCAAAGGCGTGCTGGTTTGTGACAAGTCACCCGCCGGGTCAGTTCAAATCCGGCTGCTGCAGCAGTAACCCAGGCTCCGGTGAGCAAAAAGGGCAAGGCAGTCAGGCGGCCGGTGATCAGGCCGGCAATGAAGGCAAACAGAAGGGGAATCAGGGGCAGGCGGTAGAAATGACCGTCTTGTAAATCCCGTCCTGCCATGGGATGCTAATTTTCCGGTCCTGTCCGGCCGGATGCCGGCTCCTTGCAGGCGCCACCGGCGGTTTTGGGGTTTTGCCGGACCCGTTCCCGGACCCGTTCAATGTCTGCCCCGAGGCTTCGGAATTTGTCCTCAAGGGCGGCATAGCCACGGTCCAGATGATAAACCCGGCTGATGCGGGTGGTGCCTTCGGCCACCAGTCCGGCAAGAACCAGGCAGGCGCTTGCTCGCAAATCAGAGGCCATCACCTGGGCCCCGGACAGGCGGGCGGTGCCGCGGACCATTGCATGGTTGCCGGATACCTGGATATCAGCGCCCATGCGCTGGAGTTCCAGAACGTGGATGAAGCGGTTTTCAAAAATGGTTTCCGAAATCATGCTCAGGCCGTTGGCAATGCACATCAGCACCATAAACTGGGCCTGCATGTCCGTGGGAAATCCTGGATAGGGAAGAGTCTTGATATCCACGCTGGCAACAGGGCGGCGGCCCGTGACCGTGATGGTTCCGTCGCTGGTGTCCACATCTGTACCGGTTTTTCTGAGCTTGGCAATCACGGCTTTCAAATGCCGGGCATCCGCGTCTAAAATCCGGATGCACCCGCCTGTCAGGGCGGCTGCCACCATGTAGGTGCCCGTCTCGATCCGGTCGGGAATCACACGCACCGTGGCCGGAAACAGTCTGTCCACGCCGTCAATGGTAATGGTGGAGGTGCCTGCGCCCGATACCCTGGCGCCCATGGCATTTAGCATGTCTGCCAGGGCCGAAACCTCGGGCTCCCGTGCAGCATTGCGCAAAACCGTGGTGCCTTTGGCCAGCACAGCCGCCATCATGAGATTTTCAGTGCCGGTTACCGTGGGCACGTCAAAAAAGATTTCACTGCCGGTCAAAGATTCGGCTTCGGCCTGTACATAGCCGTGTTCCAGGGTAATGCGGGCGCCGAGCCGGGAAAAGCCCTCCAGGTGCATGTTGATGGGTCTTGCGCCGATGGCACATCCCCCGGGAAGGGAAACCCGTGCCCGGCCAAGCCTTGCCAGCAGCGGGCCGAGCACCAGGACAGAGGCGCGCATCTTGCGCACCAGTTCGTAGGGAGCCTCCACATCATTGAGGCCTGTGGTATCCACAATCAGCCCTTCCGGGGTTTCGGTGATTTCCGCACCAATAGTGCAAAGCAGCTGACGGATGCTTTCAATGTCTTTTAAGTCCGGAACATTGGTAAAGCAAAACTGCCCCCCGGTCAGAAGGGAGGCGGCAAGCA
Organism: Desulfosalsimonas sp.; assembly: GCF_055149105.1. NCBI lineage: Bacteria > Pseudomonadati > Thermodesulfobacteriota > Desulfobacteria > Desulfobacterales > Desulfosalsimonadaceae > Desulfosalsimonas > Desulfosalsimonas sp. The sequence goes on from NZ_JBSRLA010000052.1 coordinate 19,129, forward strand.
TGGGAAGGGCTGCGTTTTTGGCCCCGCTGATTTTCACATCACCGTTTAGGCTGCGGCCTCCCTGGATTACGATTTCATCCAACGCAAAAGCTCCTTTTGAAAGGATATAAAAAAAGCGCCGAGCACCCGGTTTATTCCTGAAAACAGGGCGAGTGCGGCGCTTTTTGGTGAAAATTCCGCCCCGGAAAAAGCTGGTCAGGGCGTTGAAATATTTTTAATGATGCCCGTGGCCGCCTTCTCCTGCCTCGTCTGCGACGGTATCAATCAGTGATTTGATGATGCAGTAAGTCATGCCGGCGCCGATGATGCTCAGGGCATACCAAAGGCCGCCCATGAAGACCAGATGTGAAATATCCCATACCCATTCAAATGCAAACGGAAACATAATATTTGGCTCCTTTTGTTACCGGTGCGGTTATTGGCCCGGGTTGAGTTCTTTTTCGTGGGGAAACACCGGCAGATACCGGTACGCCAGAGAGATCAGGATCGCCCCGTATGCCACGGGCAGGATGGTTGTGGCCACTTCCTGCCAGGTGGGAATGTACATGTACCAGTCCTGGAAGGGCAGAAGCGGTGCAGCCATGACCTGGAGCACCATGACCCAGCGGTTGATGCAGACGCCCAGCACTGCCAAAATGGCGGCGGTCACCAGCAACCTTTTGTTTTCCCGGCCCTTGCGGGTGATTAAAATCAGGGCCGGCACAATGCCGCAGATCACCAGTTCGGCAATGAGAATCCAGATCCCGTATACCGGGTTGTTGGAGTAAAAGTCCATGAGGGAAAAGCCCTTGGAAGGGGCTGTCACAGCGGCCCAGTACCAGGTATCAGCGATCTTGGCAATCATGTAGGTCAGAAGCATCCATCCCGAGATCTTGGCCAGGAGCTGAAAGGCCTCCGGCCGGACCAGTCTCTTTTGGGTGATTTTTTCGGTCAGCCATGTGACCAGCATGGTAAAGCAGGGGCCCACTGCCGCAGCAGACCAGGTAAAAAGGAAAAATGTCCAGGGCCAGATCAGCAGGCCCTCGCGATAGGCAAAGGGCCTGGCGTAGAGCACGCCGGCCACACCGCCCAGAGAACCCTGGTGAAAAAAGGACAAAAACACGCCTGTGGCGGCAAATACGGCCATAACTTCATGCATGTTGTGGCTTAAGTGATGCAGGAAGGGGATTCGGTCAAGTTTGGGATTTTCCAGCACCAGAGGGATAAACTCAATGGTGAGTACGGCAAAATAGCACGACAGGCAGAAGGCCACCTCAGTGAGCATGGAGTGCACATTGGCATGCCAGAAAATAAACCATCCCCGCAGGGGTTGGCCAATGTCAAGAGCCAGGATCAGCAGCGCCGAACTGTAGCAGATAAACCCGATAATCACGGCATAATTGATGATGCTCTTGAGTTCCTTTTTGCCGATGATATAGGTCAGAAAACCGGAAAAAAAGGCACCGCCGCCCAGGGCGATTACCGCCAGGTCCGCCCAGATCCACAGGGCAAAACCATAGGCGTCATTCATACCGGTCTGGTTTAAGCCCTTGTACCATATCAGAAACATGGCATAGACGCCCCACAAAAGCACGGCGCCGACTACTGCCAGCCACAGTGTAAATTGTCTGGTGGGGCATCGTTTCACACCTTCGGGAATCGCTGGTGTCGTCATGATCAGTTAACTCCTTGGTGTTTTGTAAAAATTAATGGGTTGCCGCTGCCTTGCGGGCTTTTTCCCGGATCTCTTCGGGGTTTTCACCTTCCAGGTAATTATCTGCCTTTCGCCGGACCCAGCTCTTTGAACTCAGGTAATAAACCTTGGGATTGGTGTTGAGCCGTTCCAGCAGGCGAAAGGCGTTTTTGCTCCGGCTCAGGCTGTAGACCGCATGATCCGGATTGTGCAGGTCCCCGAAAGTAATTGCATTGGTGGGGCAGGCCCGGGCGCAGGCGGTCTGGTATTCATCTTCGTGCAGTTCCTCTCTGCCTTCCACATAGGCCTTGTCCCGGGCTTTCTGATACCGGTGGTAGCAAAAAGAGCATTTCTCCACCACTCCCCGCATGCGGGCCGATACATCCGGATTGAGGTATTTTTCCATGTCAGCGGGCCACTTGGGATCCCACCAGTTAAATTTCCGGGCATGGTAGGGGCAGGCGGCCATGCAATAGCGGCAGCCGAAACACCGGGTATAGATCTGGCTGACAATGCCGGTGGGATGATCATAATCCGTGGCCACCGCCGGGCAGACCGATACGCAGGGAGAATGGCCCTGCATGTGCTGGCCGTCACACTGCATGCAGGGCATTGGAATGTAGCAGACCTGTGTGTCCGGAAACGGCTTGCCATTGTCCACCTTCATTACCCGGATCCAGTTGAGACTCCGCATCTTGTCGGATTCATCCTGTCTGAACGGTACGTTGTTTTCAGCATAACAGGCCACCATGCAGGCGCCGCATCCGGTGCATTTGTCCAGATCAATGACCATCCCGTATCGTTTTGTCTTGGTATGTTGGGGTTGCTGTGTCATCAAAAGACCTCATTATCGGGTTATATGTCAAGGATGATGGCGATATCACGCTTTGGCAATCGCGGCTCTGGCCCCCCATGCGGCATTGAGTCCCGAGGCGGGGTCGACCGCCGGTGCAACCAGGCTGTAGACATTGGCGCCCTTGCCGGCGATGTAGTCGCTGAAGCCGGTGCGTCCAAGACCAGCGGGCATGGCCACCAGACCCGGCATGATACCTTCGAACAGGTTGACCCGAACCTCGGCCTGGCCTGCCCGGGTTTTTACCGTTGCCTTGTCTCCCTGGGAAAGTCCGTACTCGGATGCGGTTTTGGGGTTGATTTCAACAAACACATCGTTTTCCAGAAGCACATTTGCATCCAATGTTTTGGTCATAAAGGGGGTGTTGGCCACGGCACCGTCTGAAATACGCATGGAAGTGTACGGGACCAGCACCAGCGGCATCTTGGCAATGTCGCCGGGCAGCTCGATTTTTTCAACACCGGCATCCCCATTGCCGTTCATTGCCGCAAACTTCGACATTGGAAAAAATTCAAACCGTTGAGAAGACGTGCGGAAGATTTCATCCAGGGAGATATCCCGGGACTTGGAATCGCTCCAAAATCCCTGCGTTTCAAGTGTTTTCCACTGATCCGAGAGGCTTTTTTGGAGAAAATCCTCGTAATTTTTCCAGGGAAAGGCATTTTCAATAAAACCGCCAAGGTTTTTGGCGATTTGGATGACCACGTCGGCCGTGGGACGGGTGTCATATTGGGGCTTGACAACCGGCCGGGCCAGACTGATCACTGTTTCGGACATGCCGTGGGGCGTAGGTACATCCTGGTAGCTTTCCAGGAAATGGGGATGAGGCAGCAGCAAGTCGGCCTGCTCTGCGGTTTCGTCCATAAAAGTGGAGAAACTCACGATAAAGGGAATTTTTTCAAAAGCCTTTTTGGCGGCCTGGGTGTCTGCCAGTGTATAGAGCGGATTGCCGCCGGCCACAAGAAGGGCCTGGACCGGAGAATCACCTTTTGCCGAATTAATTGCTTCGGGCAGCCGGTTTGGCAGGTAGCGCGTATGGGAAAATCTTTCAGATCCAGCACCATCCACCCTTGGCTGCTGGTTGCCGGCAGAGGCGGTCTTGTCGATTTTCATTTCCGTCCAGCTCAGATAATCGGGCTCATCAATGAGAAAAACCCCGCCGGGTTTCTGGAAATTGCCGGCCAAAGCGTTTAGCGCAAATACGGCAAGCGCCTGATCCAGGCTATCCGGAGCTGCACTGCCAAGGCCGCTGACAGCAACGGGACGACGCGCCCGGGCAAAAGAGCGGGCCAGCGATTCAATAACCTTTTCAGACAATCCGGTGACTTTCGCCACCTTGTCCGGGGAGTGGTCCTGCACCAGGCTGCGGTAGCCGGGGTGTGTATTTCCGGCATCATCCTGCCAGTCTTCAAATGCAAAGCCGTGGTCGTCAATAAAGGCTTTGTTATAAAGCCCGTCGCGGACAATCACATGGCCGAGGCCCAGGGCCAGAACGGTTTCGGATCCGGGTTTGGCGGGCACCCACTGTGCGGCTTTGGCAGCGGTATCCGATAATCTGGCTTCGATCTGCACCAGCCGGGATTTTTTGTCCATCTCTCCGAAAGCCGACATCATCTGTCCGGCTGCATTACAGCCGTCCATGAGGGCTGATCCGAAGCTGAGGATAAAGTCGGCATTTTTGAAATCATAGCCCATGGTGCCCTGCCGGCCGCAGGAAAGGTACAGGGCCAGTTCCTGAGCGTCTGCTGAGGAGGGCGTGCGGATGAAATTGGGTGAGCCGTAAGCCTGTAAAAACCGGTCCAGGAGATATGATGAACCGTTTTTGTCGGTATCTGAAATGCATGCAACGGTGTGGGGTTTGCCCCGGGTACGCAGCTCGGCCAGTTTTTCAGTGACCGTCTTGATGGCCTCGTCCCAGGAGATTTTTTCCCATTTGCCCTGGCCGCGCTCACCTGCCCGTTTCATGGGGCCCTGGATTCTGGAAGGGCCGTAGAGGTGCTGGGTGGCGGAAATGGCCCTTGGACATAGACTGCCGTTGTTGACCGGATGATCGGGCTGGCCTTCGATTTTAATGGCCCTGTCGCCGATGGTGCGGACCGTTATGCCGCATCCGGCCGGACACTGGGTGCAGACCGATTTTACGAATTTGCTCGGGCCGTCTTCTGGTACCGGCGTCCAGGGCCAGTTCTGGGACCAGATGGCGATGTCGTCGGTGAGTTTCCATGGCACCGGGGTCAATGTTGTCCCCACGGCTCCGCCGATGACGAGCGACAAAAAACATCTGCGATCGATTTTCATGAATCTACCCCTTGTCTGTATATCCACATCGCGTCTGTGAGATTGGTGTTTCCCGCAAAGTCTATTTATGGCACTGAAAGCAGTCGCCTTTGCTGCCGGTTTCTTTCAGGTGACATTCAGCGCAGTCGTTCATTTTCTGGTGGCGGCCATGCTCGGCCTCGCCCAGGCGCAGCATGCTTTTGCCCCAGATGTCCCGGCTGTAGCCGGTAAGCCGGTTTTCCTGATATTCGCGCAGGGAGGTGGAGTGTCCGATATCCCCGTGGCAGGTGGCACACTGCATATCCGCGCCCTTGACATGGGCGGCATGAGAGAAAAACACACAGGGCGGCTGCTCGGCATAGATCAGCCAGGGCACTTCCTTGTCCTGGTTGACATATTCGTCTATGAATTTTTGTTCGTTTTCATTGCCGCTCATGGGGTACATATGGCAGCTTTTGCATTCTTCCAGGGTGGGAGATCCGGAAAAACTGCCGTCTTCTCTGAAGAAATGGCAGGCGTTGCACTGGCCGCCCATCTGCTCGAGATGGACCTGGTGGTTGAAATCGATGGGCTGTTGCTTGGTGGAGTACAGCAGTTTTGGAAAGGCGACCCATCCCGAGATGATGCTTGCGACCAATCCGATCATGAAGAAAACAAATACCACCCAGCCGGAGGAGCGGTTGCCGGCGGCGGCCGTTTGGTTGTCCGATTGTGTGCTCATGGGGACTCCGTCAAAACTGTTTGGGGTTCATCGGAAAATGGACAATACCACTCTTTCTTATAATGGATATATGTAAAGATCCGGAACAGATTTGATCAAGACAAATCCAATATCGGGTTTGAGCAAAATTGTCAATGAAAATAGCAAATGCGTTCTGCGCGCAGGCAGTACATGGCTTATTGGTAGCTGTGCAGCCCGGGCAGCAGGTTGACCCCGAAGTAGGTAAACAAAACCGCCACAAATCCGAGACATGACAGATAGGCGATGCGCCTTCCCTCCCAGCCCCGCATGAACCGGGCATGCAGCAAAGTGGCATAGATCAGCCAGGTAATCAGTGACCATGTTTCCTTGGGATCCCAGCCCCAGTAACGGCCCCAGGCCTGATCCGCCCAGATGGCGCCGGTGATAATACCCACGGACAGAAACAAAAAACCAAAGGCGATCATCTGGTGAGTGAGCTCATCCATTGTGTCCGCGTCCGGAAATCGTCCCACGGTTCCGGTGTCCGGGCTGGCTGATGCGGATTTGATCAAATACATGATGCTGATACCGCAGGCAATGGCAAATGCGGCATATCCCAGAAAGCAGGTGATAACATGGGCAATGAGCCAGTTGCTTTGCAGGGCCGGAATCAGGGGCTGGATCTGGCTGTCCACCGAGGGCAGCGAGGCATAGGCCATGGCCAGAAACGGGACAATGGAGGCAAAGACGCCAATGGTGCGGACCTTGTAGCGGTATTCTATCACCAGGTAAATCACGGCGATGCACAAAGCAAAAAACACCAGGGATTCATACAGGTTGGACAAGGGTACATAGCCGTAGCCCATCTGGTGGGATTCCGCCCATCTGAGCACAAAGCCTGCGGAATTGCCCGCAGCCGCCGCGATCAGCACTCCTGTGGCTGTTTTTCCCGGAAGGGATTTTTTAAATATCCAGGCGGCAACATAGAGAATAAAGGCCAGGCCATATATAAAAGTGACAATGGTAAATATGGTTTCGCTGTTTGGCATGGTTTGTCCTGTGCAGTATTTGACCGTTTGGCACGCGGTTATCCCGCAGTGCTTTGGTTTGTTTGTTTTTGAAGCTTTGCAGCCAGGCGGCGCACTGCGGTTCTGATGCCGGGCCGTTTGCGTTCAGAGATGCCCCCGACTGCAACCCGTACACCGGTGTCACTGTCCTGAACTTCAATGCCGATTTTTTGCTGAAACATGAAAAATGTCACGTAACAGGCCAGAATCATCAGGGCGAAACTGATATATACAAGCGGAACCCCGGGGTCCCGGGTCACCTGAAGGCCGGTGTAGTAGGTATACTCCACATCTTCAATGGATATGGCATAATCTCCTCCCCGCATCCGGTCGAATTTGGGATAGTTCACCGGCAGCAGCACCGGCCGCTGCTCTCCGGATGACGGATTCAGACTTGCCAGAAACGCCGGACCCACATTATGGCCCCTGAAAGCAAAATTGCCGGAAAAATCCTCCACAGTCAATTCCCCCTTACCTGCGGGAAGATCCACTGTTTCTCCCATGGCCCCCTGTTTTTCAAACCGCATCCCGGAATCGGTGTCGGTAAATACCACTGTAAATTTTTCAGCGGCGTTTTGTCCGTAGGAGGATTGGAAAATGTTGATGCCCTTGTAGCGGAGCGGATCATTGACCCGAAGCCGGTGCGTTTCAACCTCTTTTTCGTTTTCAATGATGGCGATGTCTGAGCGGTATTCCTTTGGCCGGCCGGAGGGGTAGTGGGAAACCGTGAAATCATCGCACCGCACGGAAAAATCCAGCTGCCGGGTCTCATCGGAATTGCGCAGGGTAATGCTCCGGCGGGTCTCACCCTCGGGTACGTTCATCATCCCCTCAAATCCGAATAAAGATCCGATCAGTCCTCCGATAACCAGCAGGACCACGCTCAGGTGAACGCCGTAAACCCCAAGGCGGGTCCACCGGCCCCTTTCCCCGAAGATCCACCAGGAATCGTTCTCCTGCCGGGTCTGCACGTGGGAATAGCGTTTTTGCATGTATTGTTCAATGGTGTCTTTCAACTCCCCGGCCGGGGTGTCTGGCACTTGCCATTCGATGCGGCCGGCGGCCTTTTTGAACCGATCCGGGTTGAAGTGGGTTTTTTTGGGGAAAATGACTTTCCATGTGGCTTTGAGCCTGCGCACTGAACAGACCACCAGATTGATGACAAGCAGGCACAACAGCAGCCTGAACCACCAGGACTGGTACATGTTAAAGATGCTGAGCGCATCGAGCACAGAATAAAGATCCGGCCCGAACTTGCGGGCGTATAGGGACGGATCCGCGTTCTGGGGAATGACCGTGCCGATAATGGATGTGGCTGCCAGGCTCAGCAGCAGCACCACGGAAAGCCGTACTGAGGCGAAAAAATCCCAGATCCGGTCCACGAAGGCGGCCGGAGCGGTTGAAGCGTGTTTCTGGTTGTTCATAAAAGGCCCTTTGCAAAAATTGAATCAAGCGCTTGTCCGGATGCAACAGGCGCATGGCGGATTTGTTTCGCGTCGGTTTGCCACCTCATACCAGATCCGTCCGCCCCAGGCAATAGCGATCGGAAAGTTGGCGGCATTTTTTTATTTGGCTGTAAGCCGGGCATCGTTGGTTGGTTTTGTCATCCGGGCGCTTATGAAGTTGGTTGTTTGAGATGGCCGATGTCTTGCCAGTTCAGACCCAGGTGACCGGCTGCGGCCCGGTCCACGGCCACCGGGTCAAACCCGGCGATGAGTTTTTTAACCGGCGGATCGCACTGCCGCCCGCCCAGGTGGGAGTCGGCCATGCCCACCGAGGCGTCAACCAGGCTCAGATCCGGCTGCCGGTAGCGGTTTAAATCGGGTGTGGCTCTTTTGCGATAACTTTCGATACCTGAAATCACAGAAAATATTGGCTTTACAGCCTTGACCCGTTGACGACTTCTGCCGGGATATTTTAT
>NZ_JBSRLA010000053.1:0-24928 GCF_055149105.1 Desulfosalsimonas sp.
GTAAAAAGTCGATTTTCAGATGGCGCCGTAAAAAGTTCAAGATCAAGGCTTGCGCGATTTCGAAGAATGCAGCGTACTTATCAGTACGTGAAATTCTGAGAAATTGCGCGTAACGCAGATATTGGACTTTTTGCGGTGCCATCATTGTTCATCAATTGTAAAATGCATGTTTTCCCGCCATTGTTTTACAATCGATAAAGGCCTTTTCCATGCAGCTCAAACGCATTGACATCTATGGGTTCAAGTCGTTTGCCGAAAGATGCACCATTGTCTTTCCGCCCGGCATATCCGCGGTGGTGGGCCCCAACGGCTGCGGCAAAAGCAACATCATTGATGCCATCAAATGGGTCATGGGTGAGCAAAGTGTGAAGCAGCTGCGGGGCAAATCCATGGGGGACGTGATTTTCTCCGGAACGGACAAAAAAGCGGCCGTGAACATGGCAGAAGTGTCGCTGACGCTCACAGGCATTTCAGAACAAACCCCTGCTTCTGTCAGCGCATATGAAGAAATCATGGTCACCCGCCGTCTTTACCGCTCAGGTGAAAGCCGGTACATGATCAACAAGCAGCCCTGCCGGTTAAAAGACATCAGTGATATTTTTCTTCGTTCCGGCATGGGAGCACGGTCATGCGCCATTATCCAGCAGGGAAACATCGGGGCCATAACGGATGCCGCAGCAGAGGAGCGGCGGACCTTTATCGAGGAAGCCGCCGGGGTTATGCGCTACAAAACCCGGCGTCAGGAGGCCCTGGCCCGGGTCAAATCCACACGCCAGAATCTGGACCGGATCAACGACATTCTCGACGAAATCGGAAAACAGCTTGAAGTCCTTGAGCAGGAAGCAGAAACGGCCCGGCAGTACAATGCGCGCATGGACAGGCTCAAGCACGCGGACATGCTCATCTCGGTGTATTATTATGAACAATACGAGCGCCGGATCAACGAAAACCGGCAACTGCTCCAACGTCTTAAGGAAAAGGACGAACTCAACACCGAAAACCTTGAACAGTTAAATGCCGCCCTGCAGGAAATCGAAGCCCGGCGCACACATGAAGAAAAAGCCCTTTCCGGGCTGCGCAACCAAAAAACCGACCTGCAGCGCAGCATTGATCAAACAGAAAGCCGGCTGCAGCACCTTGAGGATGAACAATCCCGACTGACCCGGGAATTGTCCCAATTGCAGGAGTCCCTGGAGAAAACCCGCCACAAGAATCAGCAAATCGAAACCGAAATCCAACAGGCCGGGGAAAAAGCACAGTCTTTGGAATCAGAAATTCAGGAACTGCTATCCAGCCTGGCCCAACAGGAATCCGCATCCGACGATGACAAACAGCGGCTTGCGGAGTTAAAACAGCAACTGGAAACCCATAAAAAAAACCAGTCCCGGCTGTCGGCCCGGCAGGCAAAATACAACAATGTTTACAGCACCGCGCTTTCCAACAAGGAACAGATCAAACGGCGCCTCAAGCAGGCGGAAAAGGAAAAAAACGAAACCGCCGATCAGACTGCCGAACTAGCGGAAACCGAAGCCGATCAGCAGCAGCGCCAGGATGCGCTCGATCAGGAAAGAAGCCGGCTGGAAAGCCAAATCAGCTCCTGCCGCAAATTGTTAAAAGAGCAAAGCCAACAACTCCACGCCCAGATCAAAACCGTCAATGAGCTGCAGCAGAGCCGGGCGCAAATCAAATCCCAGCTCGGGGTGCTCAAGCGGATGGAATCCAACTTTGAATGGTACAAGGACGGGGTTCGGGCGATCATGCAGGCCCGGCAAACCCCGGCCGGTAAAAACGGATTTGACCCCTCGGAATGCCTGGATATCGTGGGCAATCTCATTGAACCGGATCCCGGGTATGAACAAGCCGCAGAAGCCGCCCTTGGCGAAGCCCTGCAATACATCGTGGTCAAGGCCGCGGAATCCGGTATCCGGGCCATTGACTTTCTGAAACATCAGAACGCCGGCAGAAGTGGTTTTATTTTCCTGGAACCCGGGCGGCAACACCCCGAAAATCCGGAAACAAATCCGGACACAGCACCACACGAGGCCCCAAAGGTCACCCGCCTCCAGGACCATGTCCGCACACGGGCGGGATTTGAACCTGTTGTCCATTCTCTGCTTTCCGGCGTGGGCGTCTGTGACGACCTGCAAACCGCCCGTTCATTGATAGACCCGCAAAAGGGCATTCGTATTCTGGTCACACGGGACGGGGATATGGCGGCTGCCCCTGGTATGGTTGTCGGCGGCAGCAAGGACCGGCTTGCCGGGATCCTGGAAAAGAAGCAGGAAATCCGGCAATTGGAACAAAACCTGACCGATACAAACCAGCAACTGGATTCAGCCAAAGGTTTTCAGGAAAACCTGGAAAAGTCCGTCCGGAGCCATGAAAATGACCTGGCCCGGCTCACTGAGGCCAGTCACAAGTGCCAGACAAACCTGGTGGAAATGGACAAGGAGCTATACAAAACAGGCGAATCCCTGCGTCAGGCCCGCCGCCGGCTGGAGGTGGCCACCCTGGAACAGCAGCGCCTGGAAGGCGAAAAGCAAGATATCCGCCAGGAACTGGCCGAGCACGACAATATTCTGGCGGAAATCGACCAGCAGATGAGCGATCTGGAATCCGGAATCCGGGATACAGAGACGCAAATCCGGGAGTTGGAGGAACAAATCCGGGTCCAGCAAAACGCCCGGATGGATATCAAGCTTAAAGTCACCCGGCGTTCTGCGGAGCTGGAAAACGCGCAAAGCACGGTATCCCGGCTCAAAAGCTTCAGGGAGGAAAGCACCAACCGGATTTCCGAAATTCAGCAGGAAATGGATAACAAGCAGCAGCAGGCCGATCAGGCCGCCGGGCAGATTCAGGAGGGACAAAAACAGCTCAAAAACCACAAACAGGAAATGGCAGGCCTGCAGGAAGACCTCCGGACCCGGCAGTCCGACTACCAGTCCCTGGTGGGCCGGCAGAAAAAAACCGATGCCACCATCTCCGGCACTCAGAGTGAGTTGGAAGAGATCCGCAAAAAAATCCACCAGATCGAACTCGACCTGTCAGGACTCCGTATCAACCAGGAAAACATCGTTAACCGGTTTCTGGAAAAATACGCAGACGCCTTTGAGCAGGTGCGCACCGCATACCGGGATCAGGTTCTGGCCGCGGATTTCTCCATTGAAAAAGCCGAAAAAACCCGAACAGACACCAGAGAGAAAATCAATGCAATGGGCGAGGTCAACCTCGGTGCCATCGAGGCATATGAATCCCGGAAGCAGCGCTATGATTTCCTGGCCGGCCACCGCGATGACCTCATGGAGGCCCTGGGGGATCTGGAAAACGTGATCCGAAAAATCAACCGGATCACCCGAAAGCTTTTTCTGGAAACCTTTGAAGCGATCAACCGGCAGTTTTCCGGTTTGTTTCCCAGGCTGTTTAACGGCGGGGCGGCATGGCTGGAACTCACCGAGCCGGACAAGCCCATGGAAACCGGCGTTGAGCTGATGATCCACCCGCCCGGCAAAAAGGTTACCCGTCTGAGCCTGCTTTCCGGCGGAGAAAAGGCCCTGTCTGCCATAGCCTTTATTTTTTCCATATTTTTTCTCAATCCCGCGGCCTTTTGCCTGCTCGATGAAATCGACGCCCCGCTTGACGATATCAATGTGGAACGTTTCAACGAGCTGCTGAAAATCATCGGTGAAAACACCCAGATCATCATGATATCGCACAACAAAAAGACAATGGAGTTCTCAGACATTCTTTTCGGGGTGACCATGGCCGGCAGCGGGGTGTCCCGGGTCATATCGGTAAACGTAGCGCAGGCACTGCAAATCAGCAAACAAAACACCCACGGCAACCACAGCAAAGGAAGCGATCATGCTGCAGCACTTAACTGACTTCTGCCGGCGATTTTATGCATCCCTGCAGGCCACGGGCTGGTATAAGGAAATCATCGGCGCCGGGCTTGCCCTTCTGCTTTTGATCCTGCTCATTGATATCATCCGGCGGCGAAAAAAAGCTGAAAAATGTCCTGGCGCAGAAACCCGGACGGACCCGGCCCAAACCGAAGAAATTATGTCCGGTCAACCGGCGGACTTCCACGAAATACCCGAACCCGAGCCCAAACAGGAAATTGAACAACCCGGTCCGGCCGGGGCTGAAACACATCCCCCGCCGGCCGCCGAACCGGTCGCCCCGGAGCCGGCAAGGCTGATGGACCGGCTTAAAACCGGCCTCGGCAAAACCCGAAAGTCCCTTGCCGGCCGGCTGGAGCAGGCCTTTGCCGATAAAAGCGTTCTTGGCCGGCAAAACATGGAGGAAATTGAAGAAGCCCTGATTACCGCTGATGTGGGCATGGACACAACAATGAAACTCATCGGCAAAATCGAGGCCAATGCCGCTCAAATTTCCGGCCCTGAGCAACTCCGGGCCTTTTTAAAGCAGGAAATGCGAAAAGTCTTTGAAAACGTGCCGCAGCCGGCACCGGCAGCAGAAACACCCCATGTGGTTATGGTGGTTGGTGTCAACGGCGTGGGTAAAACCACCACCATCGGCAAACTGGCCTTTCAATACCGCTGCCAGGGAGCCGGCGTGCTCATCGGTGCGGCTGACACATTCCGGGCCGCGGCTGTGGAACAGCTCACCATCTGGGCCCAGCGCGCCGATGCGGCCATCGTGGCCCACCGGGAAAACGCAGACCCTGCAGCCGTGGCCTTTGACACGGTGGAAGCCGGTATTTCCAGAAATATTGACCGGGTGATCATTGACACTGCCGGCCGGCTGCACACCAAGGTCAACCTCATGGAACAATTGAAAAAAATCAAGCGCAGCATTAGCAAAAAACTGCCCGGCGCCCCCCATGAGGTGCTTCTGGTCCTGGATGCCACCACCGGGCAAAACGCCCTGGCCCAGGCAAAAATGTTTCATGAAGGCATCGGGGTTACGGGTTTGATTCTCACCAAGCTCGACGGCACTGCCAGAGGCGGCATCGTGGTGGGCATCTGTGATGCCATGAGGCTTCCGATTCACTACATCGGGGTGGGAGAAGACATGGAAGACCTGCAGCCTTTTGATCCCAAAGCCTTTATTGACGCGCTTTTCTAGAAGGACAAATTGCTTTTTCGGCATTGCTCATTCGGGGGCGCCCGCATGGTGGGCAGATACATTTTTGGAAAATGGTACACAGGGATGAAACAAGAATCCGGACTTTGATGGTTTTCCAAACACAGTACAGATAAGGCCTGCCGGATAAATTTTTTTGGAAAAATTTATGAAAATCGCATTTTATGTATTGACAAGTAAAAAAACCTCTTTTAAGTTATCATAAAATCAGGGCTTTTTGATAAACCGCAACAAAAGAGGGAGGGAAAGTCATGACAAAAGCAGAACTGGTTGAAAAGATGGCAAAGGATGCGGGCATCTCCAAGGTTGCCGCCACCGCAGCACTCAATTCCTTCATGGACGGCGTGTCCAAGTCATTGAAGAAAAAAGACGGGAAGGTCACGCTGGTGGGCTTTGGCACATTCCAGAAAGTCCGGCGCAAGGCCAGAACCGGGAGAAATCCCCAGACCGGTGCACCCATCAAGATCAAGGCCCGCAACGTGGTCAAGTTCAAACCCGGCAAACAGCTGCGGGAAACGGTTTAGTTTACGCGGTCACAAAAATTTTTTCGATTTCCGGTATTAAAAGGGCGGTATCCCTGATTGTGGGAACCGCCTTTTTATATCGCCCTAATGGGTATTGCGGATGGTAAAATCCGAATGCTCGCCGGTATAGGGCTTTTCCTCCACTTCCACATCTGTCACCGAGGCCCCGGGCGGGCCCTGGCGGCACCAATTGAGCATGTTGTCCACATTTTTGGCCTCGCCTTCAAACACGGCCTCCACCGTACCGTCAGCCCGGTTTCTCACCCAGCCGTTGACCTTGTGCTCCTCTGCAGCCCGGGCGGTTTCCATCCTGTAACAAACCCCCTGGACATTACCCTTAATCACCGCACGCACAGCCTTTTTTTCTGCCATATTCCCATCACTCCTTCTAAATAACTTCGTTCAAAGTTCAAAGTTCAAGGTTCAATGTTCAAGGTTCAAAAAAATAAAATAAAGCTTTGAATCATCCGGCAAAAAGTTATTTGCAGTTTTCGGTCCCGGGCGGCGGCCCGGGGGAAACGCTTCCAAGGAAGTCCAAGGGCGGGGTCGGTTTTTGAAGCGACATTGAGCGTTTTTGCGTGAAAATTTCAAACTGTCTGAGGAAGCCAAAGCGAATTTGTAAATTTTAAGCGAAGACATTTGATAAATCCGCAAAAACGATCAGGAGCGAAAAAACCGACGCCGACCGCAGGACTTCCTTCCTGCAAAAACAGCGGACGCGGTAAAAAGTTTTTTACGATTCCATCAAAAAATAATGCATTGTCATAAATGGTTCAACCCCGGGTGCAGTGCCATACACTGCCGAAATTGATCCGTCAATTTATCCGGCGTCCCGGATCAATGCCTGAAATCCCGACTCGTCAAGAACGGTGACACCCAGCTGCCGGGCTTTTTCCAGCTTGGAGCCGGCAGCCTCGCCGGCCACCACAAAATCGGTTTTGCCGCTCACCGAACCCGATACCCGGCCGCCGGCCGATTCAATTTTTTCCCTGGCCTGATTGCGGGTCATGGCGGACAAGGTGCCGGTGAGCACAAAGGTTTTGCCTTCCAGTGGGCGGTCTGCGGTTTCGCCGGCATCCTGCTTTTCAGACACAATCTCAACGCCCAGTTCCTGAAGCGTCCGGATGATCTCAAGATTTTCCCCACGGCTGAAAAACTCGGTGATGCTGGCAGCCGCCACCGGCCCGAGACCATCAATGTCCTCAAGCTCACGGGAGTCCGCAGAGGCCAGGGCTTCAATGGTTTCATACCGGGCCGCCAGCAGCCTGGCCCCGTACCCGCCAACATGCCGGATGCCCAGGGCATAGACAAAACGCGAAAAAGCAATCCGCCGGCTTTGGGCGATGGCATCCACCAGATTTTGGGCGGACTTGGGCCCCATGCGGTCAAGGGCCTCCAGGGTCTTGACATCCAGTCGGAAAATATCGGCTATGGATGCAATCAACTGCCGGTCCACAAGCTGGTCAATGAGCTTTTTGCCCAGCCCGTCGATATCAAAGGCGCCTTTGGCGGCAAAATGCCGGATATTGCCCTTGAGCTGGGCCGGGCAGTTGCGGTTGATACACCGGGTAACAGCCTCGTCTTCGAGCCGGACGGCCCTGGCTCCGCATACCGGGCAGGACTCCGGCATTTCAAATGGTGTTTCCTCCCCTGTGCGCCACGAATCAATCACCTTGACGATTTCCGGGATCACATCACCGGCGCGCTGCACCAGGACGCGATCCCCGATTCGCACGTCCTTTTTGGCAACCTCGTCTTCGTTGTGAAGCGTTGCCCGGCTCACGGTCACCCCGCCGATGCTTACCGGGTCGAGCGCAGCCACCGGTGTCAGGGCACCGGTGCGGCCTACCTGGACGATAATGTCGGCCACCCGGGTCTGCTCCTGCAGGGCGGCGAATTTGATGGCAACGGCCCATCTCGGGCTCCGGGAGGTGGTGCCCAGCTGCTGCTGGAGTGCATAGGCATCCACTTTCACCACCAGACCATCGATCTCATAGGGCAGATCCGTGCGCATGGCGTCAAGCTCGTGAAAAAACCCAACAGCCCGGTCTGCGTCAAGGCCGCATCGCACCAATGGATTAACAGGAAACCCCAGTTTTTCAAGAAACTCCAGGGCCTGGCAGTGGCCGGTCAATTCCGGGCCCTGCACCCGGCCGATGCCGTAGACAAAAATCTTCAGCGGCCGTTTTGCAGTAACTTTTGAATCCAGCTGCCGCAAGGATCCGGCAGAAGCATTTCTCGGGTTGGCAAACAGGGGAAAATCATTTTCCAGGCGCCACTGGTTAAGGGCTTTAAAATCAGCAGTTTCCATATAGACCTCCCCGCGGACTTCCAACAGGGATGGCACGGAAAGCCCTTGTTTTTCCTCCAGGCGCAGAGGGACTTCCCCGATTGTGCGCACATTGGGGGTGATAAGCTCGCCGGTATAGCCATCACCGCGGGTGGAAGCGGTTTCCAGAACCCCGTTGCGGTAGACCAGTTCCACAGCCACCCCGTCCACCTTGGGCTCCACTGTGTAGCGTACCGGCGAATCGGTTTTCAGGGCCCTGCGAATCCGCTGATCAAAGGCCTGGATATCATCTGCGGAAAACCCTTTGTCCAGGCTGAGCATGGCAACGGAATGGGCAATGGTCTCAAATTTTTCAAGAGGGGCGGAGCCCACCCGAACAGTGGGGGAATCCGGTGCGGCCAGTTCCGGCCAGTTGGATTCGATCTCCAGGAGTTCCTGCATGAGCCGGTCGTAGCGGGCATCTGAGATCTCGGGATCATCGAGCACAAAATACCGATAATTGTGGTGCCGTAGCTGCTCGCTCAACTGCTGTGCGCGTTTGCGGACGGAATCATCAGGTGTGGGGCCCATCAAATGCCTCGCTTCAGCGGCGTATCAGTCCAGGGGGTTGACGTGTTCGGTGAGCTCGTCTTTGACCTCATCGATAATGTCATAGAGCCACATGAGGTCCTCCATGCTCAGGCGGCCGGCCTTGGCCGGGGCCCGGTCGGTGCCGTCCTTTTTTTTCAAAATGCGCGGACCGATTTGCACCTTGGGCTCGCCTTCTCCGTACTGGTTGATGGAAACAATAAGCCCGGTTTCTTCGTTTTGCCATTTCTTGAGCACTTTGTCCTTTTCCGGATCATATCCTGCCATGCAAATGCCTCCTTACACATATTGCCGCTACAGGTGAATCAAGCACACCTGCGGTTTTTTTGTTTAAGTGAAACGCTCACAATTGATTGTTTCGTAAAAAGTAAGTTTTTAGATGGCGCCGTAAAAGTTCAGGTGGAAATTTTTGAAAAATCCGCCAGCCGGGCAAACAAGTCTGAAATCCGCTGCAGCAGGGCCAGGCGGTTTTTGCGCACTTCCGGGTTTTCGTCCATAACCAGAACCGTATCAAAAAACGCATCCACCCGGGGCTTTAATCCTGCGATCCGGGCAAAGGCCGCGTCCATGTCCTTTTGCGCCAAAAGCCGGGACACGGTTTTTTCCGCCTCCAGCAAAGCCTCATGCAGGGCGGTTTCAGCCGGGTCGGCAAACATCTGTACCCGAATCTCAGAAACGGTTGTATCCGCAGAATCAGCCTTGCGGATGATGTTGACCACCCGCTTAAATGCCACAGCCAGGGATTGAAAATCCGGTTCGGATTTCAGGCGCTGCAGGGCGGCTGCCCGCTGCCGCACATCCGGGATCCGGTCTGCGGACACCGATATCACCGCTGCTGCCAGATCCCGGGCAATATGAGCGTCTTCGAGCAGAAAGGCCATGCGGTTTTCCATGAAACCGCAGACTTCCGCTGTTTTGGTTTCCAAGTGTTCCCCGGCGGCCCCGAGCATTTCCAGGGCGCAGCCAACGGATTCAGACAGGCGGAAATCCAGATCCTGGTCCATGGCGGTCTGGATAATGCCGATGGCCTGGCGGCGCAGGGCATAGGGATCCGAGGCGCCGGTGGGCACCAGGCCCAGATAAAAGCAACCGCAAATGGTGTCTATCTTGTCTGCGATGGACAACACCGCACCGGTCACGGCAGAGGGCAGCTCGCCGCCGGAATATGTGGGCCGGTAATGTTGCTCAATAGCTTCTGCCACAGGCTCTGCCTCCCCTGCCCGCCTGGCATAGATACGCCCCATGACCCCCTGAAGCTTTGGAAACTCATTGACCACGTGGCTGACCAGATCGGCCTTGCACAAAAATGCCGCCCGGTCCGCGTGGGCCAGACCCGTTGCATCCAGGCCCAGTCGGCTGCCAAGCAGATTGGCCAGCCTGCGGATGCGCATGGTCTTGTCATAGACAGAGCCCAGCTCGGCCTGGAATATCACGGATTTTAACCGCTCCACCATGTTTTCCGGAGAGGTTTTTAAATCCGCGTGGAAAAAAAACCGCGCGTCTTCCAGGCGGGCCCGCAGCACCCGTTCATGGCCTGCTGCCACCACCTGCATATCACGGGCCACGTTGTTGTTGACCGCAATAAAATGGGGCAAGATCTCATCATTTTCATTGACCACGGCAAAATAGCGCTGGTGCTCCCGCATGGCGGTTACCAGCACCTGCTTGGGAAGTTCCAGAAATTTTTCGTCAAAATGGCCCAGCACCACTTCCGGAAATTCCACCAGATGGGTGTTTTCCTCCACCAGTTCCATATCCTCGACAATCCGGCCGCCTGCTGACTCTACCGCCCGGGCCATGCGCTTTTGCATTTCCGCCCGCCGCTGATCCATATCCGCCATTACCCAAGCTCCGGCCAGGGCATCCACGTACTGTTCCGGGGATTGAAGGCGGATTTTACCGGGCTTTAAAAACCGGTGGCCAAAGGTATGCCGGCCGCTTTTGACACCGGCAAAAGATACGGACACGGCGCGCTGTCCATAGAGCACCACCAGGCTGTGCACGGGCCGTGCAAAGGCCACGCGCAGATCGGCCCAGCGCATGGTCTTGGGAAAGGGGATGGCCGTGATGATTTCCGGCAGTATCTCTTTTAGCACCGCCGGGGTGGGCCGGCCGCGCTCGGTTTTGCGCGCGCAGAGATACCGGCCTTTTCCGGTTTCCCTGATCTCCAGTTTGTCAACAGACACACCGTTTTTTTCAGCAAACTTCCGGGCCGCCACTGTGGGTCGGCCGTTTTCATCAAAGGCCACCCGCTCGGGCGGACCGGTCAGTTCTGAGACCACTGTCTGCTGACGATCGGCAACATCGCAGATGTACACCGCAAGCCGCCTCGGGGTGCCGTAGACCCGGGCCTGGCCGCAGTCAATGCGCAGAGCCGTCAGCCGGTCCACAAGCCGCCGGCAAAAGGCGTTTAGGGCAGGTACAATATAACCGGCCGGAATTTCTTCGGTTCCGATTTCAATGAGCAAAGGTTTCATTTTCACACCTGTATGTTTCACTTGCTGGCTTTGAGCATGGGATATCCAAGGGCCTCGCGCTGCTTTAAATACACTTCAGCGCACTTGCGGGCAAGGTTGCGGATCCGGGCGATATAGCCGGTTCGCTCGGTAACGCTGATGGCCCCCCGGGCTTCGAGCAGATTAAACGTGTGGGAGCATTTCAGGCAGTATTCATAGGCCGGCAAAACCAGGTCCTGTGCGGCGGTGCGCTTTGATTCAGCCTCAAACCGGGCAAAGCATTTCTGCAGCATCTCCACATCCGCAATTTCAAAATTATAGGTGGACTGCTCGACTTCCTGCTGGTGGTCAATGTCGCCATAGGTCAGAAAATCGTTCCACCGCAGGTCATAGACATTGTCCACACCCTGCAAAAACATGCATATGCGCTCCACCCCGTAAGTGATTTCCACGGACACCGGGTGGACCTCGATGCTGCCGGCCATCTGGAAATAGGTAAACTGGGTGATTTCCATGCCGTCGAGCCACACCTCCCAGCCCAGTCCCGAAGCGCCCAGTGTGGGCGATTCCCAGTCATCTTCCACAAACCGGATGTCATGGTCCATGGCATCGATGCCCAGCGCTTTTAAGCTCTGGAGAAACATATCCTGAATATTGGCCGGCGAGGGCTTGAGTAAGGCCTGGAACTGATAATAATGCTGGAGCCGGTAGGGATTGTCCCCATAGCGGCCGTCAGTGGGCCGGCGCGACGGCTGGGCATAGGCCACGTTCCAGGGCTCCGGTCCCAGGGCGCGAAGCAGGGTGGCCGGATGAAAGGTGCCCGCACCCACCTCCATGTCATAGGGCTGAACCAGCACGCAGCCCTTGCGGGCCCAAAAGCGCTGCAATGTCAGTATCACGTCTTGAAAATTCATTTTTATTTCCCGCTTGCATGTGATTTGTTGCCTGTGATTTGTTTCAAACCTTCATATTGTATATCCGGCAGATCTCAGACCGGAAGTGCCGGTCAAACAAACCCGCCGGAAAACTTCAGGATTCCACATGGAGGCCTTGTGCAGCCACACGGGCTTCAAGGATGTCCCCGTCGGTCCGGCCGGACACGATTGCCTCCCATTGCGGCCTCAGCAAGGCAATGGCATCTGCCGGACCCAGCGCCCACAGACATCCCCCGCCGCCGGCGCCGGTAAACCGGGCCCCGCAGTTTTGTGTTTCCGCAGCATCAATTAGCGCTGCACCCACCTCATCGACCACATGAGGAGTGATCCTGCGCCGCAGTTCTGTCTCGCGGTTCATCCATCCGGCTGCACCCGCCATATCCCCGTCGGCAAAGGCATCCACAAACTCCCGGGTGGCCGCAACGATCTGCTGCCACCAAGGCCGGTCGTGTCCGTCAAGAAACCGGCTGATCCAGGTGCCGTTGATGTCTTTGGATTCATGGGGCACCCCGCAGTAGGCCACCAAAAGATTGGTGTTTATCTTTTCGGCATTTTCAGGCGGTATCAATACCTGCCGCCGCCATCCCGGCCGTCCCTTGTCAAGGGTCCAGTGCCAGGCATTGACCCCGCCGTATGCGGCAGCCAATTGATCCTGCATGCCGCAGGGCACCCCGGCCAGCCCCTGCTCGATGCCGTGGGCCAGCAGGACCGAGGCTAAACGGTCCGGAGCAGGCTCTTTCGTGCCGCCCCGGAGCCGGGACAGAGCCGCCACCAGGGCCACAGCCGCAACAGAAGAGCCGCCAAGGGCGCTTCTGGGCGGAGAGGCCGAGTCAATGTCAATATGAATCCCGTCTGTGCGAAAAAATGCGGCAATGGCAAAAATAAGCCCCAGCGGGTGAGAAAAAGGCGCCTTGTCTATGGAAAATTCCGCTGTTTCAAACCCCCTGGAGCTCACCCGGATGCGGCCGGGCGCGGCAGCGCGGACCTGCACCCTTGTGCGCAGTTCCAGGGCGATGTTAAAGGTGCACGGCTGCAGATGTGCCAATGGATAATACAGGCTGCTGATATCCAGGGTGCCGCCCAGATCCACGCGGCATGGCGCCGATACCGTCACCAGGGCTGATTTGCAATTTCCGGATGCATCTGTTGTCATGTGTCTCTGCTGTTTTGCCTGGTATACCTCACTGCCTGCGCATCTGCTGCAGCACCCGTAAACTGCGCGGCACCCGCCCCAGATGATAGGGCACAAAAGCCTCCATTGCCAAAAGCCCTTCTTTGACCGCAGACCCGGTCAGCCGCAGCCGCTGGACCGTGCGGATTTCGTTTTCCTGGATCCATGCAACCTGCTTGACCGTTCCCGGAGAGATCCGCACCCGGGTCCGGCTGCTGCCTGCGGCACACCCATTACACACAATGCCGCCCTTTTCAAGATCAAAAAAAACAGAAGATCCCATCCGGTCCAGGGGTGTTTGGCAGGCCACGCACCCGTCCATTCGGGGTGCCAGACCGGCCAGGGTCAAAAACCGCACCTGGAAAATAATGCTCATTTCCGCCGGGGCCGCCAGGTTTCTGTCCAGGCCCCGCAAGGCGTAATACAGCAGGCGGTAAATTTTTGCCTGGGGCCGGTATTCCTCCAGCCACCCGCACAACAGCTCCGCCCAGTAGCTTGCATACAGGGTCTTGACCACATCGTCACGGATTTGGGCAAACGGGGTCTGCATGGCCGCTTCCTGCAAAATCGGCATGCCCCCGCGCTTAGGGCTTCGGCAAACCAGTTCCAGCACGGTAAAGGGCTCCAGAAGCCCGGAAAAGCGCTTTCTGCTCTTTTTGGCGTTTTTGGCAATAACCGGAATCCGGCCCTTTTCCCGGGAAAAAAACGTGATGATCAGATCATGGTCGCCGTGATCAATTCGCCGCAGCAAAATCGCCGGAGTGGAAAATCCGGACATGTTTCATATTCCGAGCAGAAAAGTGGCCAGCTGGAAATAAAAAAACACGCTGACAATGTCAATGGCAGAGGTCACAAACGGTCCGGTGGCCACAGCCGGATCAACATTGATCCTGGCAAAAAGCATGGGCAGAAGCGAACCGATCAATGCGGCAACCGTCATGGAAGACAAAACCCCCATGGACACCGCCAGGCTAAAGCCGACCACGTTGTACTGAAACTGTGCCAGGCCCGCCAGCAGACACCCGTATACAACACCGAGAATCAGGCCCACGGCCAGTTCCTTGGACACCACCCGCCACAGGTCCTGGATATGGATCCGCCCTGTGGCAAGGCCGCGCACCACGATAGTGGAGGACTGAATGCCCACGTTTCCGCCCATTCCCATGATCACCGGGATAAATGCGGCCAGATAGGAGATTTCCTGGAGACTGGCCTCGAAATGACCGATCACAAAAATGGCGATCACCCCGCCCACACAGCTGGCAAACAGCCAGGGCAGCCGGATGCGGGTACTGCGGAACACGGACTTGGTTTCAACAAACTCCTCGCCCACACCGGCCATTTTTAAAATATCCTCAGTGGCCTCCTCCCGGAAAATATCAATGACGTCATCCACGGTCACAAGGCCCACCATGCGGTGCTCTTCATCAACCACCGGCACAGCCAGAAAATTATACCGGGCAACGATCTTGGCCACTTCCTCCTGGTCCATGTCTGTGGTCACGGAAATCACATCCCTGGACATGAAATTTTTCAAAGGGGTGTCAGGCTGGACAAGCACCAGCTGGCGCAGGGAACACACACCTGTGAGATGCTGGTCATCATCGATGACATAAACGTAAAACGGCATCTCAATGTCTTTGTATTCCTTGCTTTGGAGGGTGGAAACCACCTCGCCTGCGGTCATGTCCTCGGGCAGGGCGATGAAATCCGGGATCATGATCCCGCCGGCGGTATCATCGGGATACATCAGCAGGTTTTCAACGTCCTCATCGCCCTTTTTGCGGATATGGGCCAGCACGTCATCGGCCTGCTCGGCGGGCAGCAGCTTGATAAACGCGGCCGCATCATCTGAGGGCATCCGGTCGAGAATTTCAATGATATCGGAAACACTGACACCCTCGATTACCGACAATACAATGTCTTCATCAAGCTCGCTTAAAATCTTTCCCTGCTGCTCGCGGTCCTCGATCAGGGAAAACAACTGCCGCTGATGGGAGGCGGACAAAGAGGAGAACACCATGGACAGGTCTGCTGCGTGGATCCGGCTGATGATCTTTTTTAACCGCGCATGGGCCCCCCGGCGCAGCAGCCGCTTGATGGTTTCGATCAATATGTGGTTTCGCTCACTGGCCATTATCTGTTTCCGTTGGATTGCGGCAAACTGATGCTCACGGATCGGCCTGGTTCGGAGCCGAGATTTACAATCCGGCCGTTAAAACGCAGCCGGACGCCTGCGGCATTGCTGATCAGCAGCTCAAAACCGCTTTTGGCGGCCAGTTCCACGTGATCATTGGGATCCAGCCGGTATTTGGTATAAGGTTGATCATCAATGCGAACATTTAATGTGACTTCGTCAACCGCATCAATATCGAGCCGCTGGAGCCCTGACCGGCTTTTTTCAGGAGCGGCGCTGTTTTCTGTCATACCGGGTTTTTCATCCACCAACCCTGACGGCTGTTGTTGGCTTTTTTCCCCAGATGCCGGCGGGCTTTTCTGCTGCCGGTCCGGAGCCGAAACCGTACCGGATTCCATCCGTGAAAAAGCATACAAGGACAGCACCATAATCACCCCCAGTACGGCCAGGGCGATTATGCTCCGGGAAAATGCCTTGTTCCCGGCTGCCAGGACCTCGCTTTCCCTGCGGAGGGCATCCTCATAGGCCTGGCGATGAAGCTTGTAACGCTCGATAACATCCTCGGGATCCACGCCGATTTCCCGGGCGTAAGCCCGCAACATACCCTTTGTATACACTTCGCCGGGCAGCTGTTGATGATCCTCGGCCTCGATGTGGCGAAGCTGGCGAACAGACACGCAAATGGCGTCCGCCACGACTTCCGGGGCAATGCCCTGTTTTTCCCGGATGATTTTTAAATATCGGCCAAAGGATGCAGCATCGATGCCCGACCTGTTTTCCATGTATGCACGGGTTGCCAAAGTAATTTATCCGCAGGGATCCTCAGGTTGACAAATACGGGCCCCCTGCATTACCGAAAAACACGGATATGGGCATTTTCCCGCAACGACTCAAGCCAGGCCCGGTATTTTTCATCAACCTGCTCGTTGTAAAGCTTTTCTTCAATTTCCGCGGCAGCCGATTCCAGGGGTTCAGACGGGGGCTCAATAATTTTTTCCACATAAAAAAGCTGGATCCCCTGCCGGGTTTCCACCCCGCCGGAAACCTCACCTTCCTCTAAATCCCCAATGACCGACCGCAGATCCCGGGCCAGATCATTCACGGCAAATTCGCCAAGCTCACCGCCCTCATCTGCGTTGGGGGCGAGGGAATATTTTTCCGCCATTTTCCCAAAAGAAGAGCCCTCATTGACCTGCTCGCGGATTTCATTGATCCGCCGGCGGATCTCAGGATCGTTGGTATCTTTATCCGGTCCTGCCAGAAGGATGTTTCTGAGTTTGTAGCGGGGGCTGCTGCCGTAATTTTCAGGATGATCTTCGTAATAACGCTGGATGTCTTCGTCAGTGATGACAATGCTGGATTTGACCTTGCGATTGACCAGGCGGCTTCGAAGAATCTGGTGCCGGAGTTCGCTGCGATACTGCTCCATGCTCATTCCCTGCATTTCCAATGCCTGTCGCAGCCGCTCATCGGTATAGCGATTCCGCTGTTTGACCTGCTCAATGGCGGCATCCACCTCGGCTTTTCCCACCTGTATCCCGGCCTCTTCGATCTGCTGATCTGCAAGGGTCTCGTTGATCAGTTCGTCGATTAACTGCATGCGCGCCTCATAGAGCTGCTCGCGCATCTGCTCTTCAGACAGGTTCCTGGATTCAAGCTGTTTTCTGACGGGCTCCAGCTGCCGATCAACTTCCCTGAGCCGGATGATATCATCGTTGACCACGGCCACAATGCGGTCCACCACCTCGGGCCGGGCGCCCGCAAAAGGCACAAACGTCAGCAAAACAGCCGCAACCGCAAAAAACGCCCACAAACATTTCATCCGCAACAACCCCCTTTTAATACAAGAAAATTTTTAATTATTAACATATGTTGCGATTTCCATCAAGATTTTTTTGGCCTCATTCATCAGGCTGTTAATCCGGGTTTTGCCCATGGGCACGCACAGGACATGGTCCGGGGTGAATCGGTAGCGCCCGGGGTCTGACTGGACGAGATCCATCAAACCATGGGGATTTTTCTGATGCATCCCGGAAAAGCTCAATGACATGGTTTCCCAGGTCAGATCCAGACGCCTGACACCGGCCCGGACAGCCAGGAGCCGCAGCATGATCTTGAGCAGCAGGTGAAGCGCCTCTGCAGGCGGCTTGCCGTAGCGATCCGTTAGCTCCTCCCGGAAATCAGCCACCTCCTTTAAATCGGTCATCCTGGCCAGGCGTCGATAAGCTGCCAGTCGCTGATCAATATCGGCAATATAGGATTCCGGGATAAACACGGATACCGGAATATTGATTTCCGGCTCCAGGGGCTCGGTGACCGCCTCGCCCTTGAGCCGGCCCACGGCCTCTTCCATGAGCTTTAAAAACATGTCATATCCCACCGCTGCAATATGACCGGACTGGGAAACACCCAGGGCCGCGCCTCCGCCCCGGATCTTTAGATCGTTTAGTGCGATCTGAAACCCGGCTCCCAGATCACTGTGCTCCATGACCACCTTGAGCCGCTTTTGGGCATCCCGGGACAAAGCCGCCTCCCTGGGCACGATCATATAGGCATAGGCCTGGGTGTCGGCCCGCCCCACCCGGCCCCGCAGCTGGTAGAGCTGGGCCAGGCCCATTCGGTCGGCCCGGTTGATGATCATTGTATTGGCGTTGGGAATGTCCAGGCCCGATTCCACGATGGTGGTGGAAACCAGCATATCAATGTCCTTGTTGATAAACCGGTACATGACCCGTTCAAGCGCATCTTCGCCAAGCCGCCCGTGGGCCACGCCCATACGGACCTCGGGCACCATTTCCGAAAGCCGCCGGGCCATGTTGTCAATGGTGCTGATGTTGTTGTGCACGAAAAAAATCTGCCCGCCCCTGGCCAGTTCACTGCGGATGGCTTCAGCAATGACCGCGGCGTCAAATTCGCTGATATAGGAAATAATGGGATGTCGCAGCTCCGGCGGCGTGGTGATCACGCTGATGTCCCGGACCCCGAGCATGGACATGTGCAGCGTACGCGGAATGGGGGTTGCAGTCATGGACAGCACGTCAACGGAAGTACGCATTTTTTTGAGCTTTTCCTTGTGACGCACCCCAAAGCGTTGCTCCTCGTCAATGATAATCAGGCCCAGGTCCTTGAATGCCATGTCTTTTTGCAAAAGCCGATGGGTGCCGATAACAACATCGATCCGTCCCTGTTTAAGCCCCTCGATAATCTGTGTCTGCTGTTTTCGGGTGCGGAACCGGTTTAAGCTTTCCACTGAAACCGGATAGCGCTCAAAGCGTTCGGAAAAGGTCCTGAAATGCTGTTCCGCCAACAAAGTTGTAGGCACCAGCACGGCCACCTGCTTTCCGTCATTGACCGCCTTGAATGCCGCCCGCAGGGCCACCTCGGTCTTGCCGTAGCCCACGTCTCCGCAAATCAGCCGGTCCATGGGAACATCGGATTCCATATCACTGATCACATCCGAGATGGCCTTTAGCTGATCCTCGGTTTCCTCATAGGGAAAGCCTGCTTCAAAGTCCTTATAATAAGAATCCGCCACCCCAAAGGCATATCCCTGCTGGACCTTTCGCCTGGCGTAAAGATCCAGCAGATCCCCGGCAATTTTTTCCACGGATTTTTTGGCCTTGCTTTTCACCCTGGCCCAGGATGTGCCCCCGAGTTTGTCCACAACAGGCGCAACATCGTCAACCCCCATGTATTTCTGAACAATATCCATGCGGTCAACCGGTACAAACAGCTTGTCGCCCCCCCGGTATTCCAGCACCAGAAAATCATTGGTCACCCCCTCCAGGGTGATTTTCTCCAGGCCCTGGTACCGGCCGATGCCGTGATCCATGTGCACCACCAGATCCCCGGCGTTGAGATCGGCAAAATCCAAAAATGCCGACTGCACGGTCTGCCGGGCGTCTTTTCGGCTTCGGGGCCGGACCCGGGTGCCAAAAATCTGACGGTCCGTGACCAGGGCAAGGCGCTGATCATGCCAGACAAATCCCGAGGAAAGCCGGCCAATGCAGATGCCCGGCTTAGAAGAAAAAGCCGGCATTTCGGAGAAATCCGATATAATCTGCGGCTGAATTTCATAAGCTTCGATCAAATCAAGCAGGCGACGTGCCTGGGATTTGCTGCGGCAGACCATCACGGTGGTATAGCCGGCGCTGCAGTGCTGGTTAATCCACCCGGCCAGAGGCTTTAGGATCTGCTCGTCCCGGCGGTTCCCGCCAAGGGAGGCCTCCAAATCGGAAAGGTCATCCACGGAAAGGTCAATGGGATCGGCATCCGGGGTGCGGGCTTTTGCCGGAGAATAAATATCGATTTGCCGGAACAAAATCTGCTGATGCTTTTCCAGGCATGCCTTTGCCGCATCCCAGTCCTGGTAGATCTGCTCCGGGGACACGCACATCCGCTGATCCTGGCATGCGGAATCATAATTGCGGCGGGCCAGGTCCTGCTTGTCAACCGCGGCTTTTTCAATTGCGCCGGTGTCTGCGGCGACCACCAGGGCATTGGATGGCATATAATCAAACACCGTGTCCAGTTCCCCGTAAATCAGGGGCAGCAGGCTCTCCACCCCGGCGAAAATGCCTTCCTCCCGGATCCGCTCGATAAATTCGGTTTCCGCGGATTTGGGCAAATCCGACGCCTGACGCTGACTGCGGGTGCGATCAATGATATGATGAAGCTGATGCTTGTGCAGCACCGCTTCCCTGGCCGGCAGGATGACAGCCTCGGACAGGGATTGCAGTTTTCGCTGGCTGGATGCGGAAAACAGACGGATGGACTCCACCGTATCACCGAACAACTCAATGCGAAGGGGATTTTCATACATGGGCGAAAAAACATCCACGATATCACCGCGGACACTGTAGTCGCCAGGCTCCTCCACCATGGCAGCATGATTGTATCCCCCGGAAGTGAGCTTTTCCACCAGGCCATCGCGGTCGGTTTCCTCGTTGACCATAAGCAGATCCGCATAATCCGCCAGTTCCTGCCGGGGAATAATCCGCTGGAGCAGGGTTTCCACCGGGGCCACCACAAGGCCCGCATCCCTGTGTCCCGTGGCCAGTTGATACAGGATGCGGATCCTGCGGGCGGCAATTTCATTGTGATAAGACACCCGTTTAAAGGGCAGGATATTATACGGTGGAAAAACACAGGGCTCCGAACTGCCGGGCCCTGCAAAAAAATTCAGATCCTGGGCAAAATTTTCCGCTTCCGCCATGCTGGCTGTCACCACAAACACGGGCCGCCTGGTGTGCCTTGCCAGACGCGAAACCAGGTATGCCACCTGCCCCCCGGAGGCGCCGGTGCAGGTAAGAATCCTGGTTCCGGCTGCAAGACGCCGGCCGATATCTTCAATAATGCTTGCTTGCTGCGCCCGCAGGGCGCTGATGGTTGTTTTTGACATTTTTTCCATTTATGAATAAAGGTTCATACTTGACTGAATTTATAAGTCCGTGGTAATAAAAAATTTATTTTGCCGACGTAGCTCAGCAGGTAGAGCAGCGCACTCGTAATGCGCAGGCCAGCGGTTCGACTCCGCTCGTCGGCTCCACATCAGACAGGGTTTCAGTTGGTTTCTGCTGAAACCTTTTTTATTTGCCGTGCAACTGACTTTGGATAACTAACATCACAAGCAGCTGCCGGGCAAACCGAATTTTGCAATATAAAAACTTGCCGGAAAAAAATCAATTCCAACCAAAGCCTTTTACCCGGCTCCTGGCAATTTTGTGATTTCCGCATGAGCCCGTAAAATGGATAAAACCCGGCGACAGTAAAGCAAAAATCGCTATAACCGCTTGACATATTATTCATATCGGTTTATTTAGAATAAAAACATGATCATTTCATACTTGAAATTCATTTGAGAATCATTTATCAACAGCCAATTGTCCAAGTAACCCGCAGCATCCGGAATCACACAGAAAAACAGGCCGGTTATGCAGCACCCGGATTTAAAACCAGATGATGCAAAATCAGATGACCTGGAATTAAAAGAGGAGATTCAGGCCATTTCCGGCCGGATCAACCGTATTCTAAAAGAGGTAAAACAGCATTACTGCCTTGCCGAATCCGACGCACAACCTGAGACAGCAGATCCGGCAACCGCTGAAACAACCGTTTGTCACCCCAACCCAACGCCAGACCAGGAGGCATAATGGCACTGACCAAAAATAAAATTATCGAGCGGGTCAATGACCTGGGCTTTACCAAGAAAAAGTCCGTGGATATCGTGGAATCTTTGCTTGAAATCATTAAACGGAGCCTGGAAAATGATGAGGATGTACTGGTATCAGGCTTCGGAAAATTCTGCATCAAGCAAAAGGAAAGACGCCGGGGCCGCAATCCGGCAACCGGAGAGGATCTTTTGCTCAATCCCCGAAAAGTCGTGACCTTCAAGTGCTCGGGAAAGCTTCGGGAAAGAATTAATAAGGGGCGTTAACCCGGCAATTCAGCCCTCAATTTTTCTGTTCAGCCTTGTTTTTTCCGGCCAGGGCCCCAATCCCCCCGGGGCCCTGGCTTGTTATTTGCCGCATAAATCTCAGACACGCGTCACTCAATCCCATAAGTCTTCATTTT
Organism: Desulfosalsimonas sp.; assembly: GCF_055149105.1. Lineage (NCBI taxonomy): Bacteria > Pseudomonadati > Thermodesulfobacteriota > Desulfobacteria > Desulfobacterales > Desulfosalsimonadaceae > Desulfosalsimonas > Desulfosalsimonas sp. Next base: position 21,781 of record NZ_JBSRLA010000053.1, read on the forward strand.
GCTAAGCAAAGAAGGATGACTGATTTCCAGCAATCGTGCGGCCCGTGTTCGGTTTCCGCCTGTTTCAGCAAGGGCCTTTTGAATCAGAACCTGCTCCAGCGCCTGCCGCCCGGATTTCAGAGAAAATCCGGCTGTAATGGCATCCAGGCCGCTGTTTTTGTTTTCCTGCCGGCAAAGCCCGGCAAACAGGTCCTCGTCGAGTTCCGGGCCTTCGGCCAGCACAACGGCACGCTCGATCACATTTTCAAGCTCGCGCACATTGCCGGGCCAGCAATGCTGCATCAGCAATGACATGGCCCTGGCTGAAATACCGGTAATTTTTTTTTCAAACCTGGCCTGGTAGCGCTCAATGAAAAACTGCACCAGCGATGCGATGTCTTCGCTCCGCTCCGCCAGGGGCGGCAAATGGATGGGCATTACATTGAGACGGTAAAACAGATCCTCCCGGAAATTGCCCTGCTCTGCCTGTTCTGTTAGATCCTTGGAAGTGGCGGCTATAATCCGCGTGTCAACGGTTTTTGAACGGGTGGTGCCCACGGGGCGGATCTGGCTGTCCTGCAGCACCCGCAGCAGTTTCACCTGCAGGGACATGGGAAGATCCCCGATTTCATCAAGAAACAGGGTCCCCCCGGAAGCCGCCTCGAACAAACCCCTGTAATCCCGGTCCGCTCCTGTAAAAGCACCCTTTTTATGTCCAAACAACTCGCTTTCAAGCAGGTTTTCCGGAATCCCGGCGCAATTGACCGGAATAAAGGGTTGGCCGGCCCGCTTGCCGGCTGTATGAATCCCTCTGGCCATCAGTTCCTTGCCGGTTCCGCTTTGGCCGGTGATCAACACCGTGATGTCATACTGGGCCACCCGCTGGCCAAGCTCAAACACAGCCTGCATGCTCCGGCTTTCGGCAATCATCTCTCCGAACTGCCGGGGCTGGGCAATGCGTTCAAGGCGGGATTTAAGCAAACGATTTTCTCTTTTCAGGCTTTCCCGCTCTTCAGCTTTTTTAAGCGCCAGCAGGATTTCATCGGGCTTAAACGGTTTTGAGATATAATCGTAAGCCCCTTTTTTCATGGCTTCGACAGCCGTATCAATGGTGCCATAGGCTGACATCATGATCACGCTGGTTTCAGCGAGTCTGGAGCCGGCTGCCTCCAGAAAGGCCATACCGTCCATGCTCGGCATCCGGATATCGCAGAAGATGTAATCATACGTGCCGGTTTCCAGAAGCTCGAGCGCAGCCCGGCCGTCTGCGGACGTATCCACGCAGTATCCGGCATCACCGAGCAATGCGCTTAACATATGACGCATATTGGCTTCGTCATCCACAACAAGGATTCTTGTATGGTCACAATTTCCATGGGCAGAATTCATTGTTGCCACCCATTTTCACCTTTGTCTTTAATTTCCGAACGGCTTTGGCTTTCACCGGCGCCCGCAGCCAGCGGAAGCCGCAGCACCAGTGCCGTTGCCCCGGGTTCGGGGCTGGCCACAGTTATGTCGCCGCCCGTCTGCTGGATGATCATATAACTCACTGACAAACCGAGCCCGGTGCCCTTGCCAGGCTCCTTGGTGGTAAAAAACGGATCAAAGACCTGCTCAATATGCTGCGGATCAATGCCTGCGCCGTTGTCCCGGATCTTTAATTCAATAAACCCGGCAGCCGGATCATGGGCCCTTCGAAGCCGGGTATCAAAAATGCAGCGGGTACTCAGACAGATCTCTCCGGCCCGGGCATTGCCTGACTGCCGGATGGAATCAGCCGCATTGATCATGAGATTGACCAAAACCTGGTGAAGCTGGTCGGCATCCGCATATATCCGGCTGTTTTCCGCATCCAGACAGTACTGAAAATCAATGTTGGAAAACAAGGGCTGACAGGCAAGCATATCCCCGACCTCATGGATCAGATCGTGAAAATCTATCAAATCCGGTTTGTTTCCGCATTTTCTGGAAAAATCCAGAAGCTGGCCGATAATGGTATGAACCCGCTGGATTTCCGATTCAGCCCGCTGAATATAATCCTTGCCGGTTTGATCCTCCGGTGCAACACAGCGGGTCTTGAGCAGGCCCAGATATCCGAGTACAATACCGATGGGATTGCCGATTTCATGGGCCAGACCTGCGGAAAGACGGCCGATGGAAGCCAGTTTTTCAGCACGGACAATATCGTTTTTGGCTTCTTTTAATTGCTGGTTGGCCTGCTCCAGGGAGGCCAAAGACTGCTTGAGCCGCCTGCGGTCGGCTTCGATGCGCGAAAGCATCTGGTTGAGGGCCCCAGACAGCCGGCTGAACTCATCTTTCTGAACCTCGGAAAACCATTCCAGGGGTTCGGATGCCTGATAGGCCTCGGTATTGCGGATCAACCGATCAATGGGCCGGATCACCATGCGTGAAATCCGCCAGGCGCCAAAGGATACCAACAGAACAATATTGAAAAGCAGATAACCAAATGCCATTTTCTGGGTTGCGCGCATGGCATCATAAACCGAGGAAAGGGGCACAACACCGGTAACAACCCGGCCTGATTCCGGAACAGGCCGGGAGATCAGGGCATATTGGCTTTTTGGACCCAGAACCCCCCAGATTCTGCCGCAAAAAACGGTCTGCGGCTTTTGCCTGGAAACCGCCTGTTTGTGGGTGGCTCGAATGGTTTCTGAGAGCGGCTCGGAAAATGTGCCATAAGTTTGAACTTCAGAATTACCGGCGCTTACAAGCATTGCTGAAATTCCCCCGGATTCCGGGCCGGCGGTTTTCCAGCCGGCGGTTGCCCGGATTTTTTCTATCACCCCGGTTCCGGCCAGCTGTTTGATCCACACACGGGCAGAAGTCACATGATGGTGAACCATTTTCTGCTCGGCAATCTGGAGAAACACAAAATCCGTAAGGCCCACAGATAGAAACACCAAAAAGGCCACATTTACGGCTATACCGGTTTTCAGGCTTTTTAAACGCACCGTGCAGATCCGGTTATTGGGTGTCGGAAAAGTTGATGGCACCGTAAAAAGTCTGATTTCAGATGGCGCCATAAAAAGTTGCATGAACCCGTTTGTACACCTTCGATATCCGTCAGAGACCAAAAGGATTCAAGCATAAATCCGAAGCACGAAATCCGAAATGCGAAACAATATCGAATCAGCCAAACTCGAATTTT